>CABUCP010000147.1 GCA_902490055.1 uncultured Klebsiella sp.
AATGTCCCTTTTGCTGTGGCTATATGGCTTTTCGTTCGCTAAAAATAAGAAAGATCTATGCAAGCTACAGCCACTACCATCGACAACGCGCAAGACGCCACGCCGGTCAACTCGCGTAATAAAGTCGTCGTCGCCTCGCTCATCGGCACCGCCATTGAGTTCTTCGACTTCTATATCTACGCCACCGCCGCGGTCATCGTCTTCCCGCACATCTTCTTCCCGCAGGGCGATGCCGCTGCCGCGACGCTGCAGTCGCTGGCAACCTTCGCGATCGCCTTTGTCGCGCGGCCGATCGGTTCGGCGCTATTCGGCCACTTCGGCGACCGCGTAGGCCGTAAGGTCACCCTCGTCGCCTCGTTGTTGACCATGGGTATTTCAACCGTGGTGATCGGCCTGCTGCCGAGCTATGAGAGTATTGGCATTCTGGCGCCGATGCTGCTGGCGCTGGCGCGCTTTGGCCAGGGCCTCGGTCTTGGCGGCGAATGGGGCGGCGCGGCGCTGCTGGCGACGGAAAACGCCCCGCCGCGCAAACGCGCATTATATGGCTCCTTCCCGCAGCTGGGCGCGCCGATCGGCTTCTTCTTCGCCAACGGCACTTTCCTGCTGCTGTCGTGGCTGCTGAGCGACCAGCAGTTTATGGAATGGGGCTGGCGCGTACCGTTTATCTTCTCCGCCGTACTGGTCATTATCGGTCTGTATGTCCGCGTGTCGCTGCATGAAACGCCGGTGTTCGCCAAAGTGGCGGCGGCGAAAAAACAGGTGAAAATCCCGCTCGGCACCCTGCTGACCAAACATATGCGCGTGACCGTGCTCGGCACCTTTATCATGCTGGCGACTTACACTCTGTTCTACATCATGACCGTCTATTCCATGACCTTCAGTACCGCCGCCGCGCCAATTGGCCTGGGCCTGCCGCGTAACGAAGTGCTGTGGATGCTGATGATGGCGGTGATTGGTTTTGGCGTGATGGTGCCTGTAGCAGGCCTGCTGGCGGATGCCTTTGGCCGTCGTAAGAGCATGATTATCATCACCACGATGATTATTCTGTTCGCGCTGTTCGCCTTTAAACCGCTGCTTGGTTCCGGCAACCCGCTGCTGGTCTTCGCCTTCCTGCTGCTTGGCCTGAGCCTGATGGGACTGACCTTTGGCCCAATGGGCGCGCTGCTGCCAGAGCTGTTCCCGACGGAAGTACGTTATACCGGCGCATCGTTCTCCTATAACGTATCGTCGATCCTCGGCGCTTCGGTCGCACCGTACATCGCGGCCTGGCTGCAGGGTAACTTCGGCCTGGCCGCGGTTGGCACCTATCTGGCAGCCATGGCGGCGCTGACGCTGATCGCCCTGTTGTTGACCCACGAAACCCGCCACCAGTCGCTGTAAATTGCTGGCCCTGACGCTTGCGCCGTCAGGGCCATCACTCATCTCTTCCTTACTTTTTCATCTGCGATAAAATCGTCCGGCACTGATTTTCATCCCCCTGTGCCGGAGAAACCAGCGCCAGTAGCGCAGCCGCCGGAGTAACCAGGGTCGCCAGCGCAGCGGCAACCGCGCCACGGGCAATCAACGGCCCGGCTTTAACCCCAGCATCCGGCGATTTGAAGGTGCCGCGCACGTACAACGGCGAACGCAGGGTAATGACCCGGAATCCCTTACTTTCAGGGTCGATGGTCAGATCAAGTTGCTCGGAGGCAAAGCTGGCGGTACCGGTGATATTAATCAGCGCGTTCTCGGTATCGAAGGCGAAAATTTGCGGCCGCGCCACGCCGTTGACCACATCGATATTCGCCGCCGCGCAGTTCACCCTCACTTCCTCATCACCGAAAATCTGCCCGATGATGAAGTTGCCCACGTTTAACCCCAATATTTCCATCAGGTTACGGCTGATCAGACCATCGTTCATCAGCAGCTTAAGATTACCGTTGCTGTTGCCGAGCAGCGCCGCTACCGAGTTGCCGCTACCGCGAATCTGTACGTCACCGCTCATCTCGCCGAGGGTTTTCTGCATCATCTCGACGTTGGGCATCAACGCCTTGAGCTTAAGGCGCCGCGCCTGCAAATTGGCTTCGCCCTGCAGCGGCTTTTTATTCCCCTGCAAATGCACGCTACCGGCAATCGAGCCGTTAGCGAGGCCCAGGCGCAGCGGCTGCAGACGCAGGTCGCCGCGCTCCAGAATAATATGGGTCGCCAGATCGCTTATCGGCAGCGTGCCGCCGTGTTCAATGCGCCGCCCCTTAAAGCGCACATCGGCATCCATCAACTGCCATTTATCAGTCTCAAAACGATCCGCCGGCAGGACTTTTCCCGCGGGCTGCGCCGCGTCACCTGGTTTGCGCGCTGAGGATTTCTTCGCCCCGCCTCCGGACTCAACGCCGATCAACGGGCCGAGGTCCGCCAGACGCAGCTGTTTGGATTCCAGATCGCCGGTGAGCTTTGGCCGCGGCTTGCCGCTGGTGTAGGTTAACGAGCCGTGGATATCGCTATCGCCAATCCGGCCGTTAAAATCCCGGTAGTTAAAGCGCATCGCGTTTGACTGTTTAAAGTCGGCGCGCAGACGGCCATCGGTAGAAAATGGCGGCGTTTCCGGCAGCAGAACGCCGGTCAGATCGTAGAGGTCGCGCAGCGAATCGCCGGCGAATTTAAGCTGCAAATCAATGCCGCCAACATTAAGCGGGTCGCTGACCGTACCGCTAAAAGCCACCCGGGTACTACCGGAGCGGAAATCGCCCTGAAGTGGGAACGGCGTACCTTCGCTGCGCAGCGCCAGCATGCCGCCTATTTTTCCGCTGCCGCTCAGCGGCTGGCCTTTATAGCGGCCTTTCACCGCGAGACCAAAAATATAATCCCCGGCTTTTGTCGCTTGCTCCTTGCCGCCCGCGCCGGTCACTTCGCTAAACGGCAGCGGTTTACCGAGCGGATCGACGACGATCGTGATATCGCTGCGGGTTACCTTATCGTCAATGCTGATTTTACCGCGATCGAAGAGAATGTTATCCAGACGGAATGACCAGCCGGAGGGCGAACTACCGCTCTCAGCCTTGTCAGAGGCCAGATTGAAGGTCCAGTTATTGTTATTTTCCGCCAGCCGGATCAGCCGGGCATCGGGTTGTTCGAGCTTGATCCACGGCAGATACACCGTTTTGCTCAGCAGAGCCAGCGGGGCAAGCGTGGCTTCAACGCGCGGCAGGTGCGCCATTGTCACCTGCGGAATAGCGGGCGGGTTGCCCAGCACGATATCTTCAGCGTGCACGTGCGGCCACGGGATCCAGCTACGCCAGCCGCGTTCATCAGGCTGCCGCTCCCATACCACGCCAAGATCGCCGCGAATCGCAAACGGGCGATTGAGCTCGGCGGACACCTTCTGATTGATCGTCGGCTTCAGCCGGTTCCAGTCAAAGGTCGCCAGCACGATAAAAAACAGAACGATCAGCAGCACAATCGTTCCCGAGATAATGGCAATCGTTTTACGGGTTCTGGTCATCCTCTCTCCGCTCCTTTTGCGTCTCGCCAGTCCTCAATATAGTTGAAGCGCGGCGATTCTTCTGCCAAATGCGCTTTTCGTCACATTATGCGCGTCAGGTCAAAAAATAATGGAACGATGTTTTAATATGGTTGACCACTATGACAGCGCAGCGCAAACTAGCGCTAATTTCGATTCAATTTCAGGTCAGCACTATGTCTAAGAAAATTGCCGTGATTGGCGAATGCATGATTGAACTGTCAGAGAAGAACGCGGCGGTGAATCGCGGTTTCGGCGGCGATACCTTAAATACTTCCGTCTATATCGCGCGCCAGACCAGCGGCGATGCGCTGGGCGTGCATTATGTCACCGCGCTGGGCACCGATACCTTCAGCCAGCAAATGCTCGAGTCCTGGCAGGGCGAACAGGTGAAAACCGATCTGATTCAGCGCATGGCTGACCGCCTGCCTGGCCTGTACTACATTGAAACGGACGACGCCGGCGAGCGCACATTCTACTACTGGCGCAACGAAGCGGCGGCCAGGTTCTGGCTGGAAAGCGACCGCGCCGACGCCATCTGCGAAGAACTGGCCACCTTTGACTACCTCTATCTGAGCGGCATCAGTCTCGCTATTCTTAGCCCAACCAGCCGCGAAAAGCTGCTCACCCTGCTGCGCGAATGCCGCGCCAACGGCGGGAAAGTGATTTTCGATAACAACTATCGTCCGCGCCTGTGGGCCAGCAAAGAAGAGACTCGTCAGGTTTATCAGCAAATGCTGGAATGCACCGATATCGCCTTCCTGACTCTCGATGACGAAGACGCGCTGTGGGGGGAAGTACCGGTTGCCGAGGTTATCGCCCGCACCCACGCCGCTGGCGTCGAGGAAGTGGTCGTGAAGCGCGGCGCCGACTCCTGCCTGGTGGCGATAGCCGGCCAGCCGCTGCTGGAAGTCCCAGCGGTGAAGTTGCCGAAAGAGAAAGTGGTCGATACCACCGCCGCGGGCGATTCGTTCAGCGCCGGCTATCTGGCGGTGCGTCTGATCGGCGGCGACGCTGAATCAGCGGCGAAACGCGGGCACCTGACCGCCAGCACGGTGATTCAGTATCGCGGCGCGATTATCCCACGCGAAGCGATGCCGGAGTAATACCCTATTCCCCCTGCTTGCGCTGCGCTTAGCAGGGCTACCAAATCGTACAGAGCTGTAGCCCCAACCGCAGGCCGGGTAAGGCGTAGCCGCTACCCGGCGCAAAAGCGGCTCCGCGTCCGCGGCCTGTATTACTGCGCCGGAGGAATATCCGACGCCTCGCTATGCGCATCAACGGCTTCCGGCGCAGCGCTCGCGGCTGGCGCCGGCGCAGGCACCATCAGTTTTTCCCACGTCGCTTTCAGGTCCTTCATGTTGTACTCCGGCTCGCCTTTCGGCTGCTGCAGCACCAGCGCCATATCCTGCGACAACTGCTGGCGCAGATACTGGTTCAACATGTCGACCGTCAGTGAATTCAGGAACTCCTGACGCAGCTTCTGATACTGCTCCGGCGCGATATCCACCACCTGATTTTGCAGCGAACGCATACGTTGGCTAATCAGAATATCGGTATCGGTACGCGCGTAGGTGGCGAACAGTTTTTGCAGCTCGAGGTTCTTCTGCGCAATCAGCGCATCAAACTCTTCCTGCGGCAGACCGTTGTCGCGCACCTTCGCCAGTTCGCGAGATACCGCGCTCAGATTGGCGTTCAGGCGCTCGCTCGGCGAGTCGATATTAATCGCACACTGCGCGCGCTGATACAGCACGCGGCAATCAAAGCCGAGGCCAATATCCTTCACGTTGCTTTTGCTCAGATTCTGCTGCACGTGCCAGAACAGCGCTTCGCGGGCTAAATCATCGCGCCAGTAACGCTGCAATGCGGCGGAATCGCGGATTGGCTGCCACGGCGCATCCCACATGATTGACAACTTATCCTGACTTACGGCGTCGGTCATGATGCTCACCGGCGTAGCCGGCAGCGGAGAGAGCGTCGGCACGGCCGCCGGCGTTTCGCGCTTGCCCTTCAGTTCGCCGAAGGTTTTGTTGATCTGCTCGGCAACGCTGCGGCTATCGACATTACCGACGATAATCAGCGTCATCGCGTCCGGGGTATACCATTTCTGGTAAAACTCTTTGAGCTGTTTAATATCAATTGGCTGCTTCATCGGCGCCGCCGGGTCATGGCCGAGCATCGTCGAGCCCTTCAGGCGATAGCGCCACCAGCCTTCCTGGGTATCCATCGGCCAGGTTGCCACCATATCGCTGCCCTGCAGCGCATGGTTGACCGCCTCCTGAGTAATGCTCAGTTTGCCGTTGGCATCCGCCAGCCAGCTCAGCGCCTCTTTCAGCAGATCGTTGCGGTTATTCGGCAGGCTCAGGTTAAACAGCGTGAAATCGTAAGAAACAATGGCCGGCGGCAGAGGACGCTTCGGGTCAATACTCTGCTGCCACAGCGAGCGCGCCTGCATCGTCGGGAGGCTGCCGCTTTGGGTCAGCGCCAGGCGCGGAATGAAATGGCTGAAGCCGCTCTGCTGAGTGCTTTCGCTCAGCGAGCCAATATTCACGGACAAGCGGACTTCGACGCGATCGCTAGGGCGCTGCGGCGTGGCCAGTACCTGCCACGAAAAGCCGTTCGCCAAAGTCCCTTGTTGCCAGGCCGGGTCAGGCTGGAGCGCTTCTGCCTGCACAGAACCGGCCGTCGCCATCATCAGCAAACCACCGGTTAAGAGTCGAATTTTTGTGCCCTGCATGTGAACCCCTGATGAACGTTCCTGGTTACATAGGCAACCCATCGCCGGGTTACCGAAAAAGGTGGTGAATCAAACACGTCGGTTAGACCACGCGGAGACGAAAATGTCGCATGAAGACGTAAAATAATCATGAGATATCATCCCCCATTAAAAGGGATGATACCTAATTTTGCGCAGGAGCCCATAGTCCAGCAAGGATCTATGGGCATAACAGGAGGATTTAAGAGGATAATTCTTGCGATTTGTTCGCCGGAGCGCGGTTATTCAACACATCATCGAGCTGTTTGGAATCAAGCTCTTTCACCCATTTCGCAACCACGATGGTTGCCACGCCGTTGCCGACCAGGTTGGTCAGCGCGCGCGCTTCGGACATAAAGCGGTCGATACCGAGAATCAGCGCCAGGCCAGCGATCGGTAGATGCCCCACCGCAGAAATGGTTGCCGCCAGCACGATAAACCCGCTGCCGGTGACGCCCGCCGCCCCTTTCGAAGAAAGCAGCAGCACCACCAGCAGAGTAATCTGATGGAAGACATCCATATGGCTGTTAGTGGCCTGAGCGATAAACACGGCGGCCATCGTCAGGTAAATAGACGTACCGTCGAGGTTGAAGGAGTAGCCGGTCGGGATCACCAGCCCCACCACCGATTTACGGCAGCCCAGCTTTTCCATCTTATCCAGCATCCGCGGCAGCACGGATTCAGAAGATGAGGTGCCGAGAACAATCAGCAGCTCTTCGCGGATATAGCGGATAAATTTGAAGATGCTAAAGCCGGCTATCCGGGCAATAGAACCCAACACCACTATCACGAATAGAACACAGGTAATGTAGAAACAGACCATCAGTTGGCCGAGCTGCACCAGGGTACCGACGCCGTATTTACCGATGGTAAAGGCCATTGCCCCGAAAGCGCCAATTGGCGCCAGGCGCATAATCATATTAATGATGCCGAAAATGACCTGCGAGAAGCTTTCAATAACGTTAAAAATCAGCTGACCTTTGCTGCCAAGGCGATGCAGAGCAAAGCCGAACAGTACCGCAAACATCAGCACCTGCAGAATATTACCGCTGGCGAACGCGCCTATTACACTGCCCGGAATAATATCAAGTAAGAAGCCAACGATACCCTGTTCTTTGGCCTGCTCGGCATAGACCGCCACCGCGTGCGCATCCAGCGTCGCCGGATCGACGTTCATTCCTGCACCGGGTTGCACCACGTTAACGATGATAAGACCGATAATCAGCGCAATGGTACTCACCACTTCAAAATAGAGTAGCGCCACCGCGCCGGTACGGCCGACGG
>CABUCP010000148.1 GCA_902490055.1 uncultured Klebsiella sp.
GACACGTTAGTATGGCTGGCCGAGCATCTGGTCAAATATTATTCCGGCTTTAACGTCTTTTCTTATCTGACGTTTCGCGCCATCGTCAGCCTGCTGACCGCGCTGTTCATCTCTTTGTGGATGGGCCCGCGTATGATCGCCCGCCTGCAAAAAATGTCCTTCGGCCAGGTCGTACGTAACGACGGCCCGGAGTCTCACTTCAGCAAACGCGGTACCCCGACCATGGGCGGGATCATGATCCTGACCGCGATTACCGTTTCCGTTCTGCTGTGGGCGTATCCATCCAACCCCTACGTCTGGTGCGTGCTGACGGTCCTGATCGGCTACGGCATTATCGGCTTCGTTGACGATTACCGTAAGGTCGTGCGTAAAGACACGAAGGGCCTGATTGCTCGCTGGAAGTATTTCTGGATGTCGGTGATTGCGCTGGGCGTGGCGTTTGCGCTGTACCTGGCGGGTAAAGATACTCCGGCAACCCAGCTGGTGGTGCCGTTCTTTAAAGACGTGATGCCGCAACTGGGCCTGTTCTACATCCTGCTGGCCTACTTCGTTATTGTCGGCACCGGTAATGCGGTCAACCTGACCGATGGCCTTGATGGCCTGGCGATTATGCCGACTGTCTTCGTCGCCGCCGGCTTTGCGCTGGTGGCCTGGGCGACCGGTAACATGAACTTCGCTAACTACCTGCATATTCCTTATCTGCGCCACGCCGGCGAACTGGTTATCGTCTGTACGGCGATTGTCGGCGCGGGTCTGGGCTTCCTGTGGTTTAACACCTATCCGGCGCAGGTCTTTATGGGCGACGTCGGTTCGCTGGCGCTCGGCGGCGCGCTGGGCATTATCGCCGTGCTGCTGCGTCAGGAGTTCCTGCTGGTGATTATGGGCGGTGTTTTCGTGGTGGAAACCCTGTCGGTTATCCTGCAGGTCGGTTCCTTTAAGCTGCGCGGTCAGCGCATCTTCCGTATGGCGCCGATTCACCATCACTATGAACTGAAAGGCTGGCCGGAACCGCGCGTTATCGTGCGCTTCTGGATTATTTCGCTGATGCTGGTGCTGATTGGCCTGGCGACGCTGAAGGTACGTTAATCATGGCAGATTATCAGGGTAAAAAAGTCGTCATTATTGGGCTGGGCATGACCGGCCTGTCATGCGTGGACTTTTTCATGGCGCGCGGCGTGACGCCGCGCGTGATGGATACCCGCGTCGCCCCTGCCGGGCTTGAGAAGCTGCCGGAGGCCGTTGAGCGCCACATTGGCGGGCTTAACGACAACTGGCTGCTGGCGGCGGATCTGATTGTCGCCAGCCCCGGGATCGCGCTGGCGCATCCTTCGCTGAGCGCGGCGGCGGATGCCGGCGTGGAAATCGTTGGCGATATCGAGCTGTTTTGCCGTGAAGCGCAGGCGCCAATTATCGCGATTACCGGTTCTAACGGCAAAAGCACCGTCACCACCCTCGTGGGCGAGATGGCTAAGGCGGCGGGCGTCAACGTCGGCGTCGGCGGCAATATCGGCCTGCCGGCGCTGATGCTGCTGGATCCGGCGCGCGAGCTGTACGTGCTCGAGCTCTCCAGCTTCCAGTTGGAAACCACTTCCAGCCTGAAAGCCGTGGCGGCGACCATCCTCAACGTGACCGAGGATCACATGGACCGCTATCCGCTGGGGCTGCAGCAGTACCGCGCCGCGAAACTACGGGTCTATGAAAATGCCAAAACGTGCGTGGTTAATGCCGATGACGCATTAACCATGCCGGTACGCGGCGCCGACGAACGCTGCGTCAGCTTCGGCGTGGACGTCGGCGACTATCACCTCAACCGCCAGCAGGGCGAAACCTGGCTGCGAGTGAAAGGTGAGAAAGTACTGAACGTGAAAGAGATGATTATCAGCGGCCAGCACAACTACAGCAACGCCCTGGCGGCGCTGGCGCTGGCCGATGCCGCGGGTCTGCCGCGCGCCAGCAGCCTGAAGGCGCTGACCACCTTCACCGGCCTGGCGCACCGCTTCCAGCTGGCGCTGGAGCATAACGGCGTGCGCTGGATCAACGATTCAAAAGCAACCAACGTGGGTAGTACTGAGGCGGCGTTGAACGGTCTGCATCTCGACGGCACGTTGTATCTGCTGCTCGGCGGCGATGGTAAATCCGCTGATTTCACGCCGCTGAAGCGTTATCTCGGCGGTAATAACGTTCGTCTGTACTGCTTTGGTCGCGATGGCGCCCAACTGGCGGCGCTGCGTCCGGAAGTCGCGGTACAAACCGAAACGATGGAACAGGCGATGCGTCAAATCGCCCCGCAGGTGAAATCCGGCGACATGGTCTTGCTGTCGCCTGCCTGCGCGAGCCTGGACCAGTTTAAGAACTTTGAACAACGGGGCGATGTCTTTGCCCGTCTGGCGAAGGAGTTAGGTTGATGCGTTTCTCACTCCCACGCCTGAAAATGCCGCAGCTGGGCCTGCCCCGGCTGAAGCTGCCGGGGATGTTTATCTTCGCCTGGCTGTTCGCCGCGCTGAAAGGCTGGGTGATGGGCTCGCGCCCGAAAGATAACGACAGCCTGGTCATGTATGACCGAATGCTGCTGTGGCTGACCTTCGGCCTGGCGGCAATCGGCTTCATTATGGTGACCTCGGCATCGATGCCGGTTGGACAGCGTCTGGCGAACGACCCGTTCCTGTTTGCTAAACGTGACGGTCTGTACATTGTGCTGGCCTTCGCCCTGGCGATGATCACGCTGCGTCTGCCGATGGAGTTCTGGCAGCGCCATAGTACTGCGATGCTTATTGCCTCTATTGCGATGCTACTCATCGTTCTGGTGGTCGGGAGTTCAGTGAACGGCGCGTCGCGCTGGATTGCGCTGGGCCCGCTGCGTATTCAGCCAGCGGAGTTCACCAAGCTGTCGCTGTTCTGCTATATCGCCAACTACCTGGTGCGTAAAGCGGACGAAGTGCGTAATAACCTGCGCGGCTTCTTAAAACCGATGGGCGTGATCTTCGTGCTGGCGATCCTGCTGCTGGCGCAGCCTGACCTCGGTACCGTTGTCGTGCTGTTCGTGACCACGCTGGCGATGCTGTTCCTCGCCGGCGCGAAACTGTGGCAGTTCATCGCCATTATCGGTATGGGGATTTCGGCGGTCGTGCTGCTGATCCTTGCCGAACCGTATCGTATTCGCCGCGTGACCTCCTTCTGGAACCCGTGGGAAGACCCGTTCGGCAGCGGCTACCAGCTGACCCAGTCGCTGATGGCCTTCGGCCGCGGCGAGATGTGGGGTCAGGGGCTCGGCAACTCGGTGCAGAAACTGGAGTATTTACCGGAAGCGCACACCGATTTCATCTTCGCCATTATCGGCGAAGAACTCGGTTATATCGGTGTGGTACTTGCGCTTTTAATGGTATTCTTCGTCGCCTTTCGCGCCATGTCGATTGGCCGTAAAGCGTTGGAGATCGACCATCGCTTCTCCGGCTTTTTGGCCTGCGCTATCGGCGTGTGGTTTAGTTTCCAGGCGTTAGTAAACGTCGGGGCGGCGGCGGGGATGCTGCCGACCAAAGGTCTGACCTTGCCGCTGATCAGTTATGGTGGGTCCAGTCTGCTGATTATGTCGACGGCCATCATGTTTTTAATGCGAATAGATTATGAAACGCGCCTCGAGAAAGCGCAGGCGTTTACACGGGGTGTTCGATGAGCGGTCAGGAAAAGCGGTTAATGGTGATGGCGGGCGGTACCGGCGGACACGTGTTCCCGGGGCTGGCGGTCGCGCACCATTTAATGGACCAGGGCTGGCAGGTTCGCTGGCTGGGTACCGCCGATCGTATGGAAGCGGATTTAGTGCCAAAACACGGCATTGACATCGATTTCATCCGCATCTCCGGCCTGCGTGGCAAAGGAATAAAAGCGCAACTGTTAGCGCCGGTACGTATCTTCAACGCCTGGCGCCAGGCGCGGGCGATCATGAAACGTTTCCAGCCGGATGTGGTGCTGGGAATGGGCGGGTACGTGTCGGGCCCGGGCGGCCTGGCCGCGTGGTCGCTGGGGATCCCGGTGGTGCTGCATGAGCAAAATGGTATTGCCGGCCTGACCAACAAATGGCTGGCGAAGATTGCGAAGAAAGTGATGCAGGCATTTCCGGGCGCGTTCCCGCACGCTGACGTGGTGGGGAACCCGGTACGTACCGATGTCCTCGCGCTGCCGCTGCCTGGCCAGCGATTAGTGGGCCGTCAGGGGCCGATTCGCGTGCTGGTGGTGGGTGGCTCTCAGGGCGCGCGCGTGCTGAATCAGACCATGCCGCAGGTTGCCGCGAAGCTCGGCGACGCGGTGACCATCTGGCATCAGAGCGGCAAAGGCGGCCAGCAAACCGTGCAGGAGGCATATGCCGCTGCCGGTCAGCCGCAACATAAAGTGACTGAATTTATTGATGACATGGCGGCGGCTTATGCCTGGGCCGATGTTGTCGTTTGCCGTTCCGGCGCGCTGACGGTCAGCGAAATCGCTGCCGCTGGTTTACCGGCGCTGTTTGTGCCGTTCCAGCACAAAGATCGTCAGCAGTACTGGAATGCGCTGCCGCTGGAGAAAGCCGGCGCGGCGAAGATTCTCGAACAACCTGAGTTTACGGTAGACGCCGTGGCGGCTACCCTGGCCGGTTGGGATCGGGAAACGCTGTTGGATATGGCGGAACGAGCGCGTGGCGCTTCGATTCCGGACGCTACCGAGCGGGTAGCAGAAGAGGTCAGCGCCGTAGCTTTGGCGCGCTAATCGCGGTGATTTTCACCGCCCGAATAAAGAAGTTGATGGCGTAAAGAATGAATACACAAGATTTGGCAAAACTGCGTTCCATAGTGCCCGAGATGCGTCGCGTCCGGCACATTCACTTTGTCGGCATCGGCGGTGCCGGTATGGGCGGTATTGCCGAAGTGTTGGCGAATGAAGGCTATCAGATTAGCGGCTCCGATCTTGCGCCGAATCCGGTTACCCAGCAGCTGTCGAAGCTTGGCGCCACCATTTATTTCAACCATCGCCCGGAAAACGTGCGCGATGCCAGCGTCGTGGTTGTTTCCAGCGCGATCTCCGCGGATAACCCGGAAATCGTCGCCGCGCACGAAGCGCGCATCCCGGTGATCCGCCGCGCTGAAATGCTGGCGGAACTGATGCGTTTTCGTCACGGGATTGCGATTGCCGGTACGCACGGCAAAACCACCACCACGGCGATGGTATCGAGCATCTACGCCGAGGCCGGACTCGATCCGACCTTCGTTAACGGCGGGTTGGTGAAGGCGGCGGGCGTGCATGCGCGTCTCGGCCATAGCCGTTACCTGATTGCGGAAGCGGATGAGAGCGATGCGTCGTTCCTGCATCTGCAGCCGATGGTCGCCATTGTGACCAACATCGAAGCTGACCATATGGATACCTATCATGGCGACTTCGAGAACCTGAAGCAGACCTTTATTAACTTCCTGCACAATCTGCCGTTCTATGGGCGTGCGGTGATGTGCGTGGATGACCCGGTGATTCGTGAACTGCTGCCGCGCGTCGGCCGCCAAATCACCACCTACGGTTTTAGCGATGATGCTGACGTACGCATTGAAGAGTATCGTCAGGTGGGTGCGCAGGGGCATTTCCGCCTGGTGCGCCAGGACAAAGAAGTGATGCAGGTTACGCTGAATGCGCCGGGACGTCACAATGCGCTTAACGCCGCCGCGGCCGTTGCTGTCGCCACGGAAGAGGGTATTGAAGACGAGGCGATTCTGCGCGCGCTGGAAAGCTTCCAGGGGACCGGCCGCCGCTTCGACTTCCTTGGCGAATATCCGCTGGCGGAAGTTAACGGTAAGAGCGGTAGCGCGATGCTAATTGACGATTACGGCCATCATCCGACGGAAGTTGACGCCACCATCAAAGCGGCGCGTGCCGGCTGGCCGGATAAAAATCTGGTGATGGTATTCCAGCCGCACCGTTATACCCGTACTCGCGATCTGTACGATGATTTCGCCAACGTGCTGACCCAGGTCGATGCTCTGCTGATGCTGGATGTGTATCCGGCGGGCGAAGCGCCGATCCCGGGCGCCGATAGCCGCTCGCTGTGCCGCACGATCCGCGGTCGCGGTAAAGTTGACCCGATTCTGGTTTCTGACCCGGCGCAGGCCGCCGAAATGCTGGCCTCGGTTCTGACCGGCGACGATCTGGTGCTGGTGCAGGGCGCCGGCAACATAGGAAAAATCGCACGTCACCTGGCTGAAATCAAACTGGTACCGCAAAAAACGGAGGAGGAGCGCCATGGCTGATAAAATCGCGGTTCTCTTCGGCGGAACCTCCGCTGAACGTGAAGTATCGCTGAATTCAGGCGCTGCGGTGTTGGCGGGGCTGCGCGAGGGCGGGGTGGATGCCCATCCGGTCGATCCGCGCGACGTCGATATCACCCAGTTGAAAAATATGGGTTTTCAGAAAGCGTTTATTGCCCTGCACGGGCGCGGCGGCGAAGATGGCACGCTGCAAGGCCTTCTTGAGCTTATTCAACTGCCTTACACCGGCAGCGGCGTAATGGCTTCCGCCATTTCGATGGATAAACTGCGCAGCAAATTGCTGTGGCAGGGGGCTGGATTACCAGTCGCGCCGTGGGTTGCGCTGACCCGCGCTCAGTTCAATGCCGGACTTTCTGCTGGCGTTTCACAGCAGATTGCGGCGCTAGGGCTGCCGGTGATTATCAAACCGAGCCGCGAAGGGTCGAGCGTTGGCATGTCGAAAGTTAGCGAAAGTTGTGCAATGCATGATGCATTGGCGCTGGCTTTTCAGCATGATGATGAAGTTCTGATTGAGAAATGGCTCAGTGGGCCGGAATTTACCGTCGCTATCGTCGGTGAAGAAATTTTACCGTCAATTCGTATCCAGGCGGCTGGAACCTTCTATGATTATGAGGCGAAGTATCTCTCTGATGAGACGCAATATTTCTGCCCAGGTTTTGAAGAACCCGCACGCGAAACAGAAATCCAGAGCCTGGTGCTTAAAGCCTGGAATGTTCTGGGTTGCAAAGGATGGGGACGCATTGACGTGATGCTGGACAGCGATGGCCAGTTTTATCTGCTGGAAGCGAATACTTCACCTGGCATGACCAGCCACAGTCTGGTGCCGATGGCGGCCCGCCAGGCGGGGATGAGCTTCTCGCAGCTTGTTGTACGAATTCTGGACCTGGCGGGGTGATATGTCGCAGGCGGCGCTGAATACGCGGAACCAGGAAGAAGAATCGATTGCTTCTTCGCGTCGGAATAATGGAACCCGGCTGGCAGGGATCGTTTTCCTGCTGGCGGTGTTGTGTACCGTGTTGGTCAGCGGATGGATGGTTCTTGGTTGGATGGAAGATGCGCAGCGTCTGCCGTTGTCGAAAATGGTCGTCACCGGTGAGCGTCACTACACGCGCAACGATGATATCCGCCAGGCGATTCTGGCGTTAGGCTCGCCGGGCACCTTTATGACTCAGGATGTGAACATCATCCAGAGTCAAATTGAGCGCCTGCCGTGGATTAAGCAGGCGAGCGTAAGAAAACAATGGCCTGATGAA
>CABUCP010000149.1 GCA_902490055.1 uncultured Klebsiella sp.
GAAGCTAAGCCAATCGACGTCAAGAGCCTGTTACCGTAAGGAGAGGGCAATGGAATTCGCTTTTTATATCTGTGGCCTGATAGCCATCCTCGCAACCTTGCGGGTTATCACCCATACCAATCCGGTGCATGCGCTGCTGTACCTGATCATTTCGCTGTTAGCGATTGCCGGGGTGTTCTTCTCGCTGGGCGCTTACTTCGCCGGCGCGCTGGAAATCATCGTTTACGCCGGGGCCATTATGGTGCTGTTTGTCTTCGTGGTGATGATGCTCAACCTGGGCGGCACCGAAATCGAACAGGAACGTAAATGGCTGCAGCCTGGGATCTGGATTGGCCCGGCCATCCTTTCCGCAGTGCTGTTGGTGGTTATCGTTTACGCCATCCTCGGTATTAATGACCAGGGTATCGACGGCGCAGCGATTAACGCCAAAGAAGTGGGTATTGCGCTGTTTGGGCCGTACGTCCTGGCGGTGGAGCTGGCCTCCATGCTGCTGCTGGCGGGCCTGGTTGTCGCCTTCCACATTGGCCGCGAAGAGCGCGTCGGTGAGGTGCTGAGCAACCGCGTGAACGACAGCGACAAAAGAAAAACGGAGGAACACGCATGATCCCCTTAACACATGGACTGATCCTCGCCGCGATCCTGTTTGTGCTCGGCCTGACTGGTCTGGTGATCCGCCGCAATCTGCTGTTTATGCTGATTAGCCTGGAAATCATGATTAACGCCGCCGCGCTGGCATTCGTGGTCGCGGGAAGCTACTGGGGCCAGACTGATGGTCAGATTATGTATATCCTCGCTATCAGCCTCGCGGCTGCCGAAGCGAGTATCGGTCTGGCGCTGCTGCTGCAGCTCCATCGTCGCCGCCAGAACCTGAACATCGATTCAGTAAGTGAGTTGCGTGGATGAACATGCTTGCCTTAACCATTCTTTTGCCATTGATTGGCTTTGTGCTGCTGGCCTTCTCCCGCGGACGCTGGTCGGAAAATCTGTCCGCCACCGTTGGGATGGGCTCGGTAGGCCTGGCGGCGCTGGTAACGGCGTACGTCGGCGTCGACTTTTTCGCTAACGGTAAACAGGCGGTCAGCGTGCCGCTGTGGAACTGGATGTCGGTCGGTGATTTCAACATCGGCTTCAATCTGGTGCTGGACGGCCTGTCGTTGACCATGCTCTCCGTGGTTACCGGCGTCGGCTTCCTGATCCACATGTTCGCCTCCTGGTACATGCGCGGCGAAGAGGGATACTCTCGCTTCTTCGCCTACACCAACCTGTTTATCGCCAGCATGGTCGTTCTGGTGTTGGCCGATAACCTGCTGTTGATGTACCTCGGTTGGGAAGGCGTGGGTCTCTGTTCTTACCTGCTGATCGGTTTCTACTACACCGATCCTAAGAACAATGCCGCAGCGATGAAGGCCTTCGTGGTCACCCGCGTCGGCGACGTGTTCCTCGCCTTCGCGCTGTTCATCCTTTATAACGAACTGGGTACCCTCAACTTCCGCGAAATGGTAGAGCTGGCGCCGCAGCACTTCGCTAACGGCAGCACCACGCTGCAGTGGGCGACGCTGATGCTGCTCGGCGGCGCGGTAGGTAAATCCGCACAGCTGCCGCTGCAAACGTGGCTTGCCGATGCGATGGCGGGCCCAACGCCGGTCTCCGCGCTGATCCACGCCGCCACCATGGTGACCGCGGGTGTGTACCTGATCGCCCGTACCCACGGCCTGTTCCTGATGACGCCGGAAGTGCTGCATCTGGTTGGTATCGTTGGTGCGGTGACGCTGGTGCTGGCGGGCTTCGCCGCGCTGGTGCAGACCGATATCAAACGTGTGCTGGCTTACTCGACTATGAGTCAGATTGGCTACATGTTCCTCGCGCTGGGCGTGCAGGCATGGGATGCGGCGATTTTCCACCTGATGACTCACGCGTTCTTTAAAGCGCTGTTGTTCCTGTCATCCGGTTCGGTGATCCTCGCCTGCCATCATGAACAGAACATCTTCAAGATGGGCGGCCTGCGTAAATCCATTCCGCTGGTGTACGTCTGCTTCCTGGTGGGGGGCGCGGCGCTGTCCGCTCTGCCGCTTATCACCGCAGGCTTCTTCAGTAAGGATGAGATTCTGGCGGGTGCGATGGCCAACGGTCATATCAATCTGATGGTAGCGGGCCTGGTCGGCGCCTTTATGACCTCGCTGTATACCTTCCGTATGATTTTCATCGTGTTCCACGGTAAAGAGCAAATTCACGCGCATGCAGGGAAGGGGATTACCCATCATCTGCCGCTGATTGTGCTGCTGGTTCTGTCCACCTTCGTTGGCGCGCTGATTGTGCCGCCGCTGGAGGGCGTACTGCCGCAGACCACTGAGCTTGCGCACGGTAGCGTCATGACGCTGGAAATTGCCTCCGGGATTATCGCTATTGCCGGCATTCTGATTGCCGCATGGCTGTGGCTGGGCAAACGTACGCTGGTGACTTCCATCGCCAACAGCGCGCCTGGCCGCTTCTTCGGTACCTGGTGGTTCCACGCCTGGGGCTTCGACTGGTTATACGACAAAGTGTTCGTGAAACCATTCCTCGGTATCGCCTGGCTGCTGAAGAGCGATCCGCTGAACTCGTTGATGAATATTCCGGCGATCCTGTCCCGCTTTGCAGGCAAGAGCCTGCTGGTGAGCGAGAATGGTTATCTGCGCTGGTATGTGGCGTCAATGAGCATCGGCGCGGTGGTGGTGCTGGCTCTGCTGATGGTATTGCGCTGAGTTTGTTGGCTGGATGAACGATTGCCGGATGGCGCTGCGCTTATCCGGCCTACAAACCCAAAAATAATTTTTAGAATTCGTTGAAAATCTGTTCCTGATGTACAGGCGTCATCGGCGAAGTCAGACCGGAGACCGCCAGCGCAGAGCAACCGGAGCGTACTTACGTGAGGATTGCGAGCACTGCCGGGATTTGGGCTGACGAGTGAGATAGCCTGAGCAGGAGTAAATATAAGGGACATACTTAGCTATGTTATTACCCTGGTTGATATTAATTCCCTTCATCGGCGGCTTCCTGTGCTGGCAGACTGAACGCTTTGGCGTGAAACTGCCGCGCTGGATCGCGCTGATTACTATGGGACTGACGCTGGTGCTTGGCCTGCAGCTGTGGATGCAGGGCGGCTATTCTCTGACGCAATCCGCTGGTATTCCGCAGTGGCAGTCGGAATTCGAGCTGCCGTGGATCCCGCGCTTCGGCATTAGCATCCATCTGGCTATTGATGGCCTGTCGCTGCTGATGGTGGTGCTGACCGGCCTGCTCGGCGTGTTGGCGGTGCTCTGTTCCTGGCGTGAAATTGAAAAATACCAGGGCTTCTTCCACCTCAACCTGATGTGGATCCTGGGCGGCGTCATCGGTGTGTTCCTCGCCATCGACATGTTCCTGTTCTTCTTCTTCTGGGAAATGATGTTGGTGCCGATGTACTTCCTGATTGCGCTGTGGGGCCACAAAGCCTCTGACGGCAAAACGCGTATCACGGCAGCGACTAAGTTCTTCATCTATACCCAGGCAAGCGGCCTGGTGATGCTAATCGCCATTCTGGCGCTGGCATTCGTTCACTTTAACGCCACCGGCGTGTGGACCTTCAACTATGAAGAGCTGCTGAAAACCCCGATGTCCCACGGCGTGGAATACATGCTGATGCTGGGCTTCTTCATCGCCTTCGCGGTGAAAATGCCGGTGGTACCGCTGCACGGCTGGCTGCCGGACGCTCACTCCCAGGCGCCGACTGCCGGTTCCGTCGACCTCGCGGGCATCTTGCTGAAAACCGCGGCCTACGGTCTGCTGCGCTTTGCGCTGCCGCTGTTCCCGAACGCCTCCGCCGAGTTTGCGCCAATCGCCATGTGGCTGGGCGTGATCGGTATCTTCTACGGCGCGTGGATGGCCTTCGCCCAGACCGATATCAAACGTCTGATTGCTTACACCTCCGTTTCCCACATGGGCTTCGTGCTGATTGCTATCTACACCGGCAGCCAGTTGGCTTATCAGGGCGCGGTAATTCAGATGATTGCGCACGGTCTTTCCGCGGCGGGTCTGTTTATTCTGTGCGGCCAGCTGTATGAACGTCTGCATACGCGCGATATGCGCCAGATGGGCGGTCTGTGGAGCAAAATTAAATGGCTGCCGGCGATGTCAATGTTCTTCGCCGTCGCCACCCTGGGGATGCCGGGCACCGGTAACTTTGTCGGCGAATTTATGATTCTGTTCGGCAGCTACAAAGTGGTGCCGGTGATTACCGTTATCTCGACCTTTGGTCTGGTATTCGCTTCCGTTTACTCGCTGTCGATGCTGCATCGCGCTTACTTCGGTAAAGCGAAAAGCGAAATCGCGGCGAAAGAACTGCCGGGGATGTCCCTGCGTGAACTGTCTATCATCCTGCTGCTGGTGGTCCTGCTGGTGCTGTTGGGCTTCTTCCCGCAGCCGATTCTCGACACCTCGCATGCTGCGATGAGCAACATTCAGCAGTGGTTTGTTAATTCTGTTTCTACTACAAGGCCGTAATTCGCCATGACAATAACTCCACAACAACTGATCGCACTGCTACCGCTGCTGATCGTCGGCTTGACGGTGGTGGTTGTGATGCTCTCCATTGCGTGGCGACGCAATCATTTTCTCAATGCCACGTTATCGGTTCTCGGGCTTAACGCCGCGCTGGTCTCACTCTGGTTTGTCGGACAGAACGGCGCGATGGACGTCACGCCGCTGATCCGCGTTGACGGCTACTCGATGCTCTATACCGGGCTGGTGCTGTTGGCGAGCCTCGCGACCTGTACTTTCGCCTACCCATGGCTTGAGGGCTATAAGGACAATAAAGAAGAGTTCTACCTGCTGGTGCTGATCGCCGCGCTGGGTGGCATTCTGCTGGCCGGCGCGAATCATCTGGCCTCGCTGTTCCTCGGTATCGAATTGATTTCGCTACCGCTGTTCGGCCTGGTCGGCTACGCCTTCCGTCAAAAGCGTTCGCTGGAAGCCAGCATCAAATACACTATTCTTTCCGCGGCAGCCTCGTCTTTCCTGCTGTTCGGTATGGCGCTGGTGTACGCGAATTCCGGCAACCTGTCCTTCCTCGCGCTGGGCAAAAGCCTGGCTGACAACACGCTACACGAGCCGCTGCTGCTGGCGGGCCTCGGTCTGATGATTGTCGGCCTCGGCTTTAAACTGTCGCTGGTGCCGTTCCACCTGTGGACGCCGGACGTGTACCAGGGGGCGCCTGCGCCGGTATCAACCTTCCTGGCGACCGCCAGCAAGATTGCTATCTTCGGTGTGGTAATGCGCCTGTTCCTGTATATGCCGGTGGGCAATAGCGAAGCGGTACGCGTGGTACTGGGCCTGATCGCCTTTGCATCCATCATCTTTGGTAACCTGATGGCGCTGAGCCAGACTAACATTAAGCGTCTGCTCGGTTACTCTTCCATTTCGCACCTCGGCTATCTGCTGGTGGCGTTAATCGCCCTGCAGAGCGGCGAGATGTCGATGGAAGCCGTTGGCGTCTACCTGGCCGGTTATCTGTTCAGCAGCCTCGGCGCGTTCGGCGTCGTTAGCCTGATGTCCAGCCCGTACCGCGGCCCGGATGCGGACTCGCTGTTCTCCTACCGCGGTCTGTTCTGGCACCGTCCGATTCTGTCGGCGGTAATGACGGTGATGATGCTGTCGCTGGCCGGTATTCCGATGACGCTGGGCTTTATCGGTAAATTCTACGTCCTGGCCGTCGGTGTGCATGCGCACCTGTGGTGGCTGGTTGCCGCCGTGGTTATCGGCTCGGCGATTGGTCTCTACTACTACCTGCGCGTTGCCGTCAGCCTGTATCTGAGCGCGCCGGAGCAGCTGAACCGCGATGCGCCGTCGAACTGGCAGTACAGCGCCGGTGGTATTGTGGTGCTGATCTCCGCGCTGCTGGTGCTGGTGCTCGGCGTCTGGCCGCAGCCGCTGATTAGCATTGTGCAGCTGGCGACGCCGCTGATGTAATCAAATTGCTGGTGAACTGAATCAACCGCCGACTTGTCGGCGGTTTTTTTATGCCTACGGTTTATGCCAGCCGATAAACCATAAAGTCTTCCGCCAGCAGCGTATTAGCGAAAACCTCCCGACATTCCGCGAGCATGCGCAGGCAGCCTTCGGCATCGTAGCGCGAGCTAAAGTGGGTGGCGATAAGGGTGCCGACGCCCGCTTCTTTTGCCAGTGCGGCGGTTTGCTGACTGGAAGAGTGGCCGCGGCTATTGGCTTTCTCGGCCATCGCCTGTTCGAGCGTCGTCTCGTGCACCATTACATCGGCGCCGCGCGCCATTTCCAACGCTTCAGGGCAGGGGGCGGTATCGCCAAAAATCGCCAGCGTTTTTCCCGGCGTCGACGGCCCAAGATAGCGGCTGCCGTCAACGATCCGGCCATCTTCCAGCTCAACGCGCTGACCAAGCTTGAGTTGATGGAACAGCGGTCCCGGGCGCACGCCGTCGGCAATCAGTTGGGCGGCATCCAGCGTGCCGGGCTTGTCATGCTGCTCGATGCGGTAGCCGTAACACTCGACCGGATGGCTGAGCGGGAAAGCGCTGACCCGATAGCCGTCTTCGTCGAAGACCAGGCCGGGGCCGACTTCGATGATGGTGAGCGGATAATCTGTCCACGAGCCGCTCAGACGTAGCGCGGTCTCGACAAATTCCTTTATCCCCTTCGGCCCGTAGATCGTTAACGGCAGCGAGTTTCCCTGCATCGAGCGGCTGCACAGCAGGCCGGGCAGGCCAAACAGATGATCGCCGTGCAGATGGGTGATGAAAATCTTATTCAGTTTGCCTGGATGGTAAGGGGTATGGAGAAACTGATGCTGAGTGCCTTCACCGCAGTCAAACAACCACATTTCAGCGCTGGTGGGTTGTTGCAAATTGAGTATTATCGACGTCATATTACGCGTACGGGTTGGCACGCCGGCGGATGTCCCCAAAAATGTTAATTCCATCGTCCAGTGTCCTCAGGCGAGTCGTAAAGCATCAGTATATCAATAAGGAGTAGCAAATGATGACCTGGCAGGATTTACATCACAGTGAACTCAGCGTTCCCCAGCTGTATGCGTTGCTGAAGCTGCGCAGCGCGGTGTTTGTTGTCGAACAACACTGCGCTTATCAGGATGTCGACGGCGATGACCTGGTCGGCGAGAACCGTCATTTACTTGGCTGGCGGGATGGCGAACTGGTGGCCTATGCGCGGATCCTCAAAAGCGAAGATGAATTTGAACCGGTGGTGATTGGCCGGGTTATTGTCAGCGCTGCCGTGCGCGGCGAAAAACTGGGCTACCAACTGATGGAGCAGGCGCTGGCAAGCTGTCGACAGAACTGGCCGCAAAAGGCAATTTATCTGGGGGCTCAGGCGCATCTGCAGAAGTTTTACGCAAGCTTTGGCTTTGTCCCGGTTACCGACGTTTACGATGAAGATGGAATTGCCCATATAGGAATGGCACGCGAGGTTATTACCCATTAAAAAGTGAAATTG
>CABUCP010000150.1 GCA_902490055.1 uncultured Klebsiella sp.
CCATTAAGAAACACCGTCCGGAAACCAATATGGCGGATCTGGATAACTTCGACGCGGCGAAAGCGCTGGCGGAATCTATCGGTATTCAGGTAGAGAAAAGCTGGGGTCTGGGGCGTATCGTCACTGAAATCTTTGACGAAGTGGCGGAAGCGCATCTGATTCAGCCGACCTTCATCACCGAATATCCGGCGGAAGTTTCCCCGCTGGCGCGCCGTAATGACGTCAATCCGGAAATCACCGACCGCTTTGAATTCTTCATCGGCGGCCGCGAAATCGGTAACGGTTTCAGCGAGCTGAACGATGCGGAAGACCAGGCGCAGCGTTTCCAGGATCAGGTCAATGCCAAAGCGGCAGGCGATGACGAAGCGATGTTCTATGATGAAGATTACGTGACCGCGCTGGAGTATGGTTTACCGCCGACTGCCGGTCTGGGCATCGGTATCGACCGCATGGTGATGCTGTTTACCAACAGCCACACCATCCGCGACGTTATTCTGTTCCCGGCCATGCGTCCGCAGAAGTAATCGCGTCTGGTAAATGACAAAACCCCGGCTTGCCGGGGTTTTTTACATGACGCTGGCATCAGGCGCCGACGCTGCCCCAGACCATCTTACCGTTATGGAAGGTCGCGGTACGCGGCGAAATTCGCGCCACCGCCTCGGCAGAGCAGGAAGCATCGACCAGCACAAAGCTGGCGTCGTCCTGCGCCTTCGGCCAGACGCGCTCGCCTTTGTCGTTCAGCGGTAGCACATCGCCGGTGGCGATGGCCAGCGAACGCGACAGGGTCTGTTCATTCGGGCGGATATACAGCTGCGCGTAAAGGTTCGCTTTTTCCAGCATGTCGCCCAGGCCATACGGCGACCAGTGGTCAATCACGCTATCGGTGCCGGTCATTACGAAGACCCCTTTTTCGCGCAACTGTTTAAGCGGCATGTGCAGGGTACCGATCGGCACGGTGGAGGCGATGGTAATTTGCTGCGCCGCCATGCGGGTGGCGATCGCGTCAACCTGCTGCTCATTCAGGGTCGCCAGCGCAAAGGCGTGGCTGATGGTTAACTTGCCTTTCAGCTCCGGCGTCTTCTCAACGGTTTCCACCATATAGTTCACCGCCGCTACGCCCGCCGGGCTGGTTTCATGCAGGTGAATATCGACCCCTTTGTCGTAATCCAGCGCAATCTGGAACATGGTATCGAGCGATTTTTCCATCGCGCCGTCGACGTTAGTCGGGTCAAGACCGCCGACATAATGCGCGCCGGCCTGCATGGCCTCGCGGACCAGCGATTCCGACTTCGACAGCAGCAGCCCATGCTGTGGGAAAGCGACGATTTCACACTCGAAGCCCGGTTTGCGCCGCGCCAGCACTTCTTGCAGATTCTCCAGGTTTTTCAGCCCGGATACTGGCTCGATGTTGCAGTGGCTACGGGCGATGGTCGAGCCTTTAGACTGAATCAGGTCGATAAGCTTCTCGGCATGCGCTTGCGTGTAAGGCTGCAGCTCCGGCAGCAGTTTCTGCTCCAGCTTGATCATATCCTGGATGGTGGTGCCCGCCGGGCGATTCAGCGAACGCCACGGGCCGCCGTAAAAGGTCTTATCCAGATGAATGTGCATATCGCGCATCGCCGGCAGCATCAGTTTACCGCCCGCATCATAGTGCGGCAGCGCCGCGTCCGGGTGGCTTTTATTACTGCGCAGGGCGGCGATTTTACCGTCTTTTATTTCCAGCGTTTGTAGTTCGGTACGGGTGTGAACGACCACGCCGTTTTCATACTCGAAGCCGCTTTCCAGCAGCACGTTATCAAGGTAGTAATGTTTATCGGCGACGTTGACCACGCCTTTATTATCGCAGGTGCCCGCCGACGATTGGCTTCCTGCGGCATACACCGCAGGCGCGCCCGCCGCCAGTAGCGCGGCGGCGGTAACCATCTTGCCGCTTTGGGTGAGAAATTCACGGCGGCTATTTTCTTTATTCATTCTTTCTTTCTTCCTTTTGTGTCAGTCATGCACAATATGGGTTCCCGTAGCACCGCGCAGCGCGGCAGGCAGGCATTCCGGCGTAGTGATGATCACCCGCTTGCCGCCGTGTTGCAGGAACGTGAGGCTGGCGACGATTTTTGGCAGCATGCTTCCCGCCGGGAAGTGGCCTTCCTGCATATAGCGGCTCATCTCGCTGATGCCGACGGTATCCAGCGCCTGCTGGTTAGGCTTGCCGAAATTGACGCACACTTTTTCAACGCCGGTGGTGATCACCAGAATATCAGCATGAATTTCGCGGGCCAGCAGGGCGGTGGAGAGATCTTTATCGATCACCGCATCCACGCTCTGGTAGTCGCCCTCAGGGCTGCGAACGACCGGGATCCCGCCGCCGCCGGCGCCGATCACCACAAACCCTTGTTGGGTCAGCGTCTTGATGGCTTCCGCTTCAACGATGCGTTTCGGTTCCGGTGAGGCGACAACCCGGCGATAGCCGCGACCGGAATCTTCGACAAACCGCCAGTCAGGGTGCGCCTGCTGTAGTTCAGCACGCTGGTCTGCGCTAAAGAACGCCCCAATAGGCTTGGTCGGATGGCTAAAGCCGGGATCGTTTTTATCCACTTCAACCTGAGTGACGACGGTGACCGCTTTTTGCTCGCCGCGCTGAGCGAGACGATTGTTCAGCGCCTGCTGAATCAGGTAGCCGATGCCGCCCTGGGTATCGGCGACGCAGTTAGCCAGCGGCGTTAGCGGCAGGCCTTCGCGCTCGTGCGCAATCTCAGAACGGCGTAAATCCAGCCCAACCTGCGGGCCGTTGCCGTGGGTCAACACTACGTTATAGTCCGATGCCAGCATCTCCAGCACCGTGCTGGCCACCGACTTAACCGCCTCGGCCTGATGCTCGATCGACTGGCTGGCGTTATCTTTGATAATGCTGTTGCCGCCAATGGCAACGACGATAAGTTCTTTCATATCCGGCTTCCGCTACAGAAGGTGATGTGGTTATTGTTATTGTGTGGTCGTGGTAGTCGCCCGGCCAGGCGTAGGGCTGCCGGGGATTTCCCGGGGTCCGCGTAAACACCGACCCCGGGCTACAACGTTAAACGTCGTAACGATCGCACCAACTGAGGATCGCTTTTTCGAAACAGGCGAACGGCGGGTGGACGATACCAGCGCCGATCATGCCGATCCCGGCGTCTTTATGGGCGATAGCGGTGTTGATCACCGGTAAAATACCGCTGCTGCCGACGCGGGTGATGTCGATAGCGGTCGGGATCCCCATAAAACCGAGCAGCGGAATGGTGACGTTCGGGTTTTCGCCAAGGGTGATTTCACGCATCTGGCGCGAGAAATCGACCGCTTCTTCTACCGTTCCGCCGACCAGCGCGACGATAGCCGGCGCCGTCGCCATGGCGAAACCGCCGATGCCGTAGGTTTCGGTAATGGCGCTGTCGCCGATATCCAGACCGGAGTCTTCCGGCTTAAATCCGGCGAACATCGGGCCGATAACCTGCTGCGCCGGGCCGGTAAACCACTGCCCCGGCAGGCCGCTGACGCGCAGCCCGAATTCGACGCCGTTACGCGCCATGGTGGTTACCACGGTGCTGTATTCAATGCCGTGGGCCGCGTCCATCGCCGCTTTACACATCGCCATCCACGTCGGGCCGGAGAAGTAATCGCTGCTGGCGACGAATTCAAACACCTCGCGCTGCTGCTCTACCGAATAACCGGCCTGGATGATCCCCGGCGTCAGCGCCTGAATCAGCAGGGTGGTGCCGGCATTGTTGCGGTTATGGCACTCGTCACCCATATGTAGCGCCTGCGCCAGCATTAAGCGC
The DNA here is from genome assembly GCA_902490055.1 of uncultured Klebsiella sp. GTDB lineage: Bacteria > Pseudomonadota > Gammaproteobacteria > Enterobacterales > Enterobacteriaceae > Klebsiella. The sequence continues at coordinate 3,810 of CABUCP010000150.1, forward strand.
AGATCGATTTCGCCGATGATCTTCATGGCGTCGCGCAGCATAGGACCCTGCACGTCGCGCATCCAGTTCAGGCGATCGATAACGCTCTTATCGTTAGCCCCCATGCGCAGGATCTTGGCCATCTGCTCGCTCATGTTGGTATAAGCGATGTTGCCGTAGGTTTTGTTCTCGACGATATGCATGAACATCGATGCCGAGGTCACGCCCGCCATCGAGCCGACGCAGTCGTGCTCGTGGCACGGCGAGAAGGTGATTTCGCCGGAAGCGGCCAGCTCGGCGGCTTCATCGAGGTCTTTCGCCAGTCCTTCAAAGACCAGCGCGCCAGTGACTGCGCCTTTCATTGCGCCACACATGTTTTTCCATTCCACCGGCGGGCCGGCGTGAAGAATGGTTTTCGGCGTCATGCCCGGAACGACGTTAATTGCCTGGTCAAAGCCAATCAGCACCGGATGCGACTGAATAATGCGTTCCAGCGCCTGCTGGTTGGCCGCGGCGATTTTATCCGCCAGCGCCGAGTCGGCGATGCGATCCAGCGCCTCGACCACCTGCATATTGCCCTGGCCCGGCGGCGTCCAGTCGAGCTGGGTGACGGCGGTGTGCTGCTTTTTCAAATCGTCGCTGAACATGGCGATACCGACGTTAATCACGTTCAACGGTTGGGTAAATAGCGACTGGCTCATCAGGCTTGCTCCCCTTTACAGATAAATTCACGCGCCAGCAAACCGGTATTGGTACTGCTGCTGGCCAGAATGACGCCCGCATCAAGTAGCATCTGGCGCTGTTGTTCCAGCGACGGCGTATCGATATCGGTACCTAAAACGTAAGCGAGGATCGTCAGCGGACGGTCATCGGCGGCGGCAATGGCTTTGGCTTCTTTGATCGCCTCGATCGTCGAACCTACCGGATCTTCATGCGAACCAAAGCCGAGTACGAAGTCCATCACGATAACCGCCACTTCGGGATCGCGCGCTTCCTGCAGCAGGCGGTTGATGCGGTTGGTCGGATCGATCATTGGGTGCGGCTTCCCGTTGGTGAAGTCGTCATCGCCGAAATCAAGGAAGGTGTGTTTGATGCTGCGGTTGATGTCGCTCAGGCGATAAGCCGGATCCGGTTGGATGTTGCTGTAAACGTCAGCGTGTTTTTCCAGTACTGCGAACATGGTTTCATCGCACAGGGTACCGCCGCAGAACAGGCCGCGAATATATTTCTGCTGCGGCGTGAGCTGCGCGCGCACTTCGGCGATAAGCGCCTGGTTTAGCGGATGCAGATCGAGGTTCTCTTGCTTAATACCACTCAGCAGAACGGCTTTCAGCGCCGCTTCTTTGGTGCCGCGGGCGAATTGCAGCCCTTGTTCGTCGGCTGGCGGTTCAGCGCGGCCGAGGAAGCAGACGACCACCGGTTTACGGCAGGCGCGGGCGCGTTCCAGGACTTTTTTCGCCACCGCCGGCGCTGGCGGCTTGGAGACGAGGGCGATAATTTCCGTTTGCGGATCCGCTTCCAGCATCTGAATGGCATCGAGCATCATCAGGCCGCCGATTTTTTCGCTCAGGTCGCGACCGCCGGTGCCGATCAGCTGGGAGATGCCGCCGCCAAAATCATGGATGCGTACGCTTAGCTCCTGGCTGCCGGTGCCGGAGGCACCAATGATGCCGATGTTGCCGCGGCGTACCGCGTTGCCGAAGCACAGCGCCGCGCCGTTAATAATGGCGGTACCGCAGTCTGGTCCCATCATCAGCAGGCCTTTCTCGTGGGCCAGCTGTTTCAGCGCCAGTTCGTCGTCAATAGAGACGTTATCGGAAAATAGCATCACGTTAAGATCGTTCTGCAGCGCCTGACGCGCTTCGCGAGCGGCAAACAGACCGTTGACCGAAATAATGGCCAGGTTGCTTTGCGGAATATGCTTTTTGGCGCTGGCGAGGGTAGCGTAGCGCGCTTCGTGCTGGCCGCTTTCCGCTTTTTTGCTGAACAGCTCTTCGATTTCGGCCAGAATCTGTTCGTTATCGGCGCCGTCTTTGCCATTGATGACGATCATCAGATCGCCGTTTTTCGCCGCTTCCAGCTCCGGCGTCAGCAGCCCCAGGTTATTCAGCACCCCTTTGTTCATTTCGGTCGCCATCGCCACAAATGCCTGCTCCACGCCGTCGAGCTTATTAGCGCGAGTGGATATCGACATTAATGAGACGGAATCAAAATAGGTATTCTTCTTCACGACTATTTTAACTGACATAATTCCCTCCATACGTTTGACTCAGCGCGCAGGCATCCGCCATGCCCAATAGCATGTCGCTGCCGGAACTTGAGCCAATATTTTTAATATCGGCAATAGCCTCTATAGAAAAGGTCCCGGGGCGATTAATCATCAGATTAATAAACCCGGCGATACTTTCGCGATAACGCTGGTTAATCGCTGCCTCCAGCGTTATCGCGCTGAGCGGCGTGGTATTCTGGCTGGCGCAGCGCAGCGCCGTTAAAAATGCCTCCCGGAATGAATTGGCCGGGTGCCCGTTAATAAATAAAATAACGCTGAGACCTACCAAATAATCATCCGCCGATGGCGTCAGACCAATGCCTAATCCGATCATGTCCGCCACGGCAGCGTTGATATTTTTATTTTCATAAAGCGCGCTAAATAATATTTCTCGCCGTTGCCGTAATTCTCGCCCCATCGCGTGATAAAACGGATTGTCGCCGCGATAGAGAAATAGCGTGTCATCCTCATGGAGTTGCTCAACGATAACCTTGCGCCATTGCCGCCAGTCTATTTGAGAAAATGCGGCGGCGCTTAATGTCGCTTTTGGTGTTTGCCAGCGCTGACAGCGCTGGAGGTCTATCCATTTATCATCGCCAATATAAATGCCTGACTCAGTAAACCGGGCGCTTTCCCCTGGCCGGAACAGGTTGTCAAAGTGGGTGAGTGCTAACCTACAGCTGTTGGGCGCATTATCGTAAGCCGCGCATAGCAGCGTCAGGAGCCCCGGTTTGCCGGGGATCAGCAGATTGACCGCTCGTGAGAAAACCTGCTCGACCCGTCCGCCGCCGCGTTGCGAGAGAAAGCTCTCATCCGCAGTTAGCGCTTGCACACACCGCCGTAAGGAGGTGTCGATAGCGATTCTCCTTCCTCAGGCTCCGGCGGCGACCAGCAGGTGGGCTATTTCAGCAAAGCCCTTGTCCCATGCCAGCTCCAGCGGCGATTTACCATACTTATCGGTCATATGCGGATTGGCGCCGTGGTCCAGCAGGAGCTTCACTATCTCCTGCTGCGTTGCGCCGCCATCGTTTAAGACAATCGCTTCCAGCAGCGGCGTCCAGCCGACGAAATTAGTGTGGTTAACGTTAATATCGGTTTCGCTCAGTAATATCTTCACGATTTCCAGATGGCCTTTTTCGCAGGCCGGCGTCAGGCCGACGCCGCCGAAACGGCTTAAGCGCGCAAGGTCAGGTTGCGCGGGCAGAATTAAACGCAGCAGTTCGACGTCATTATTCAGACAGCTGATTAAGAATGGGTTAAAACAGGTTTGGTCCTGCTTATCAATATCGACGCCGGCGGCAATAAGTACAGCAACACAGGCATAATGTTTATTCAGGCTGGCCAACGTAATAGCGGTTCGCCCTTGACGGTTGCTGACGTTAATATCGACGCCGTGTGCTAAACAGGCTTTTAATTG
>CABUCP010000151.1 GCA_902490055.1 uncultured Klebsiella sp.
GAACTGATCAAACTGTCCGGTAGCGTCACCGTTGGTGAAACTCCGGTCATCCGCATCAAGAAGTAATTCTTGCTTGCTGAGAAAATGGCGCCTTCCGGCGCCATTTTTTTATGCTGTCCGGTAACACTTTTCACTCGCCAGTATTTTCATTCCCTGCGGGCTACTTTCCAGGATCCGCCGCTCGCTATCCGCAACCAACAGCTCGCACTGGTAGCCAGCCACGCTTTCGAATAACGCCCTTGCCCTACCGGCATCTTCCAGCGCGTTTATTCCCGTCGTGTCGAAATGGCCGAGCGTTCTTCCCTGCAGGCTGACCACCAGCCGATAGCTTTCCATCATGATTGCGCTCCCGGCGGCGGTAAAATCAGCTCGTCGCAGCCCTGTCGATCGGTCCAGGTCATCACCGCCAGCACCCGCTGCGCGGCGGCTCGCGTGGCATCACCAAGCGCCATGCCGCATACCAGATTGCTGATAAGTTCGGCACAGAACAGATCGCCTGTGCCTTTCAGGTCGGTTTCGACGCGCGGATGCACCACGACCTCAACCGCCTCCTCTGTCACCACCAGCACATTGATGGTCGAAGCATCCGCTCCGGGCGCGCTGGTAATAACTACCCACTTCAGGGTTGCAGAAAGCAGGCTACGCGCGGCGATTATCGCTTCCTGCTGGTTGTGGCACGGCATGCCGCTCAGCGTTTCGAGCTCAAACAGATTCGGCGTAATGCCCTGCGCCAGCGGCAGCAGGTGGTGGCGATAGGCCTCCGGAATTTCCGCTTTCACATAAATACCGCTATCAACGTCGCCAATCACTGGGTCAACCAGAATACAGAGATCGGGATGGTGCTCGCGAATACGCCGCAGCCACTGCGCTAAAAGCGCAATCTGCCCGGCGCTGCCCATGTAGCCGGTGGTCACCGCCCGCAGTTCGCGTAGTGCATCGCGCTCCTCCAGCGCCCGCAGATAGCCGCTGAACCACTCTTCAGGGATCACGCCGCCGTAGAAGGTATCGTAATGCGGCGTATTGCTGAACAGTACAGTCGGCACCGCCATGACCCGTAATTCATGCTGCTTAATCGCCGGTACCGCAATACTGTTGCCGACGCTGCCGTATACCACCTGCGATTGTACGGCCACGATATCGACTTCCAGCGCCCGGCTGTGGTCGTTAAAGAGCACGGACTGTATTTCGTCTTGCTGACTCATCCTTTCTCCCCCCGCTGGACAGCGGGTCATACTCTGATTATCATTCGTCCTATGCTAAAATTCATTTTGTCATAGGTCAATAATGTTCACCGGAAAAACCGCAAGCGAGATTTTCGACAACATCCGGCACCTGGTGCAGAGCGGCGCATTGCAGCCCGGTGAAGCGCTGCCGCCGGTGCGCGAGCTGGCAGGCAGTCTGGCGGTTAACCGTAATACCGTCGCCGCGGCCTACAAACGGCTGGTGAGTTCCGGGCTTGCCGTGAGCCAGGGGCGTAACGGTACGGTCATCAAGGCGCTCAATACGCTTATCGCGGTGGAAGGCGGCGATCCAACGACATCGCTAATTGATATTTCCGGCGGTAACCCGGATCCGCAGCGCCTGCCTGATATCGGCCGCTATCTTCCTCATCTGACGCACCCCCCGCACTTATATGGCGATACCGCGGTAGAGCCGCGTCTGGCCAACTGGGCGAGCGAGTGGATCCGCCGTGATATCGACCAGCCATTTGACATCAATCTGACCAGCGGCGCGATTGATGCCCTTGAGCGCCTGCTCTGCGGGCTGCTGCTGCCAGGCGATGGCGTCGCGGTAGAAGATCCCTGTTTTCTGAGCAGCATCAATATGCTGCGTTACGCCGGTTTCCAGGCCTCTCCGGTCGCCGTCGACGGCGAAGGCATGATCCCGGAGAAACTGGAAGAAGCCCTACGTAACGGCGCTCGCGCGGTGATCCTCACGCCACGCGCTCATAACCCGACCGGCTGTAGTTTGACGTCCGCGCGGGCGGATGCGATCCGCGCTATTCTCGCCCGCTATCCGCAGGTACTGGCGATCGTCGACGACCACTTCGCCCTGCTCTCGGCGGCAAGCTGGCACAATCCGCTGCCCGAAGGAATTCAACGTTGGGCGCTGGTGCGCTCAATGTCAAAAACGCTGGGGCCGGATCTGCGGCTGGCGATCGTCGCCAGCGATGTCACCACCTCGGCGGCGCTGCGTCTGCGCCTGAATGCCGGCAGTCAGTGGGTCAGCCATTTACTGCAAGAGCTGGCGTTCGCCTGCCTGAATGATAGCGCCTTTGTGACGTCTCTGACTGCGAGCCAACGCCACTATCAGCAGCAAAATCAGCGCCTCGCCGCCGTGCTGTCTCGCCTCGGCGCCGGCGAGTATGCGCCGGGCGATGGCCTGAATTTCTGGTTGCCGTTATCCGTCCCCAGCCAGCCGCTGGCGCTGCGCCTGGCGCGGGCCGGTTGGCTGGTGCGCGAAGGCGAAGCCTTTGGCGTGAAAATACCCTCCCATGGCCTGCGCTTATCGCTGGGCGCCTTAACCGAAGCGCAAATAGAACAACTTGCGCACGACTTATCGCGGGTCTTACCCTGTTAATCACTGGAGTTTAAGTTATGCGGATCCACTTTATCGTTCATGAAGTTTTTGAAGCGCCCGGCGCTTATCTGCACTGGGTTGAGGCGCGCGGTTATCAGGCCAGCTGGTCGCGGGTATATGCCGGTGACCCACTGCCGGCGAATGCCGAAGATTTTGATATGCTGGTGGTGCTCGGCGGGCCGCAATCCCCGCGCACCACTCTCGCCGAATGCCCGTGGTTTGACGCCCATGCTGAGAAAAACCTGATTGCTCAGGCGATTACCGCCGGGCGTATTGTGATCGGGATTTGTCTGGGATCGCAGCTGATTGGCGAAGCCTTGGGGGCGCCGGTGATGGAAAGCCCGGAAAAAGAGGTCGGCCACTACCCCATTATCCTGACCACCGCCGGGCGACAGGATGACAACATTAGCCATTTCGGCCCTTCGTTAGTAGTCGGCCACTGGCATAATGATATGCCGGGCCTGACGCCTGAAGCGGAAGTACTGGCCTCCAGCGAGGGTTGCCCGCGACAAATCGTCAAATATCGCGATCGGGTTTACGGCTTCCAGTGCCATATGGAATTTGATGCTGAGGTTATCGAGCTACTGATTGCACACTCGCAGCACGAGCTCGCCGCCGCGCGGGGTAAACGTTTTATTCGCAGCGAAGATGAGATGAGGCGCTGGGATTATCGCGAGATGAATCAAAAGCTGTGGGCATTTCTGGATAAGCTGGCGGCGAAATACGCCAGCTAATCTGCCCGGCCTCCATATCTGGGATGGAGGCCGTCATCCAACTATTAAATGCCCGCGCCCTGGCTAAAGTGTTCTTCACCGAAAACGCCGGTTGAGAGGTAGCGATCGCCGCGATCGCAGATGATCGCCACCACCACTGCGCCCGGGTTATCCCGCGCAATGCGCAACGCCCCGGCAACCGCGCCGCCTGAACTGACGCCGCAGAAGATCCCCTCCCGTACCGCCAGCTGGCGCATGGTGTTCTCTGCGTCCTGCTGATGAATATCCAGAACCTGATCGACCAGCGAGGCGTTAAAAATTCCCGGCATATATTCTTGCGGCCAGCGGCGAATCCCCGGAATGCTGCTGTCCTCTTCCGGCTGCAGGCCGACGATGCTCACTGGCTTCGCTTGTTCGCGGAGAAAACGCGACACGCCGGTGATCGTGCCAGTGGTTCCCATGCTGGAGACAAAATGGCTGATACGCCCATTAGTCTGCTGCCAGATCTCCGGCCCGGTGGTGGTGTAGTGGGCATAAGGGTTATCGGGATTATTGAACTGATCCAGCAGCTTGCCTTCGCCGCGCTCGGCCATTGCCGCCGCCAAATCGCGCGCGCCCTCCATCCCCTGCTCTTTGCTGACCAGAATAAGCTCGGCGCCGTAGGCGCGCATCGCGGCGCGGCGCTCCTGACTCATATTATCCGGCATCAGCAGCTTCATGTGATAGCCTTTTAGCGCCGCGATCATCGCCAGCGCAATACCGGTATTACCGCTGGTCGCTTCGATTAGTACGTCGCCAGGTTTAATTTCGCCGCGTTTTTCCGCCTCGACAATCATCGACAGCGCGGCGCGGTCTTTCACCGAACCCGCCGGGTTGTTGCCCTCGAGTTTAAGCCAAATTTCGCTGCCGTTTTCCGGCCCCAGACGTTGTAATTTCACCAGCGGCGTATTGCCGATTGTTTGTTCTAATGTGTTCACTTCAGCTGTCCAATAAAAAGCCCGGCCGCGTGATGCGCTCCGGGCTGTAGGCCGGGTCAGCGCTGCGCCCCCGGCAAAAGCACGTGGATTTAAGCTATCAGGCCGATTCGGCCAGAGCAAGTTCGCCGCGCGGCTCAATGCGCTCCGCGCCGTTATACAGACGCGCATTCTGCAGCCCGACAAACAGGCGCTCGCCGCGGGACGGGGCTTCGTCGCCCGCCAGCACCACATTCAGCGGTTCGTCATACCACCCCAGAGGCTGGACAACTAATTGGGTGTAGTGCCCCTTCGGACTGGCTTCCAGCACCTGCACAGGCAGCGGCGAATCCAGGCTGGTACGGCGGCTGATATCCACTTCCCACGGGCGCAGGAACAGATCGACCGGCCCCTGGTACGCCGGGGTATAGCCTAATGGCCAACGGTGGGCGCCGACGTGGAACTGGCCGCCGCGAATAGTGCCCTGCAGGCGGTTAACTTCGCCCATAAACTCGAGCACAAAACGGGTCGACGGTTCGCGCCACACGCGCTCCGGCGCATCGGCTTGTTCGATATGGCCCTGGCTCATCACCACTACTCGATCGGCAACTTCCATCGCCTCTTCCTGGTCGTGGGTAACGAATACGCTGGTGAACTTCAGCTCTTCATGCAGCTGACGCAGCCAGCGGCGCAGCTCTTTACGGACCTGCGCATCCAGAGCGCCAAAGGGTTCATCCAGCAGGAGAATTTGCGGCTCCACCGCCAGCGCGCGCGCTAACGCCACGCGCTGTTTCTGGCCACCGGAAAGCTGCGCCGGATAGCGGTCGGCCAGATGAGCCAGCTGCACCATCTCCAGCAGCTTGGTCACTTTCGCCTTAATCGCCGCCGCATTCGGGCGTTCACGACGCGGCAGCACGGTCAGGCCAAAAGCGATGTTATCGAACACCGTCATATGGCGGAACAGCGCGTAGTGCTGGAAGACGAAGCCCACTTTACGGTCGCGGGCGTGCATCCGGCTGACGTCGGTGCCGTGAAAACGGATATGGCCGCTGGATTGATGCTCCAGTCCGGCAATAATCCGCAGCAAGGTGGTTTTCCCGGAGCCGGACGGCCCCAGCAGCGCAACCATTTGACCGGACGGGATATCCAGCGAGATATCATTCAGCACCTGGGTGCGACCAAACGACTTCTTAATATTGGCAATCTCAATGCTCATGATTTCCCTCCAGTTGCGCGCGTTTTTCCTGATTGGCCAGACGCCATTGCAACATACTCTTTAAAAACAGGGTCAAAATAGCCATTAACGTCAGCAGGGCCGCGGCGGTAAATGAACCGACGGTGTTGTAGTCCTGCTCCAGTAATTCAATTTGCAGCGGCAGCGATAAGGTCTCGCCGCGGATCGAGCCAGAAACGACCGACACCGCGCCGAATTCGCCGATGGCCCGGGCGTTGGTTAACACCACGCCATACAGCAGCGCCCAGCGGATATTCGGCAGCGTGACCCGGCGGAACATCTGCCAGCCGGAAGCGCCGAGCAGGATCGCCGCCTCATCTTCGTTGCTCCCCTGGCTCATCATCACCGGTACCAGCTCGCGAACTACAAACGGACAGGTGACAAAAATCGTCGCCAGCACCATCCCCGGCCAGGCGAACATCACCTGCAGGTTGTGTTCATCGAGCCAACCGCCGAGCGGGCCGTTTGAGCCGTAAAACAGTAAATAAACCAGACCCGCCACCACCGGCGAGACGGCGAACGGAATATCCAGCATCGTTAGCAGCAGCTGGCGTCCAGGGAAAGTAAAGCGCGTGACCAGCCAGGCCAGCAGCGTACCGAACACCAGGTTTACCGGTACGGTAATCAACGCAATCATCACCGTCAGCCAGATGGCGTGCAGCATGTCCGGATTGGCCAGGTTTTCCAGCACCGGCATCAGCCCTTTGCTGAATGCCTGGACGAAGATATAGACCATCGGCACCACGAGGATGAAGGCGGATACCAGCATCCCGACGCCGATCAGAAACCATTTCCCCCAGTTGATACGGGGCGCGTCGTAGCGCTTCAATTGAGTAACTTCCGCCATTAGTGACCTACCACGCGTCGACCAAAGCGACTCTGCAAGGTGTTGATGGAGAATAGCAGCAGCAGCGAAGCCGCGAGGATCACCGAGGCAATCGCGCTCGCCGCCGGGTAATCAAATTCCTGCAAACGAATAAATATCATCAGCGAGGTTACTTCCGTTTTCCACGCGATGTTGCCGGCGATAAAAATGACCGCGCCGAATTCACCGAGGCTGCGGGTAAACGACAGCGCAATCCCCGCCAGCAGCGCCGGAGACAGCTCCGGCAGAACGACTTTGCGGAAACTTTGCAGACGCGTCGCGCCGAGAGTTTCCGCCGCTTCTTCATATTCCGGCCCTAACTCTTCCAGCACCGGCTGAACGGTACGAACGACAAACGGGATGCTGGTAAAGGCCATCGCCACCGCAATACCAAGCCAGGTATAGGTTACTTTGATATCTAGCTTCGCCAGCCATTCGCCGTAAAAACCATTTACCGAAAACAGCGAGGCCAGCGTCAGGCCGGCTACCGCCGTCGGCAGCGCAAACGGCAGGTCCATTAACGCATCCAGCAACGTGCGGCCAGGGAAACGATAGCGGGTCAGGATCCACGCCATCAGCAGGCCGAACACGCCGTTGAAAATCGACGCCACAAATGCCGACAGCAACGTGACTTTATAAGCTGCCACTACCTGCGGGTTGGTGATGACGTCCCAGTATTGCGCCCAGCTCATCTGCGCCAGCTGCATGACCAGCGCGCTGAGCGGCAGTAGTAAAATCAGGCACACAAACAGCAGACTGGTGCCAAGGCTCAGGGTAAAGCCCGGCAGCACGCGCTTGGACGACACAGCAAACATTACTTACGCCCCGCCGCCAGCAGTTTGTCGAGCTCGCCGCCGCTGGTGAAGTGGGTTTTCATCACTTCAGGCCAGGAGCCAAACTGGTCTTCCACGCGGAACAGTTCGGTCTGCGGGAATTTATCTTTCAGCGACGCCATGACTTTCGGGTCGTTCACGCGGTAGTAGTAATCGGTGATGATGGTCTGCGCCTGCGGACTATAGAGATAGTTCAGGTAGGCTTTCGCCGCTTTTTCAGTACCGTTGGCCTTAACGTTT
>CABUCP010000152.1 GCA_902490055.1 uncultured Klebsiella sp.
CTTGTATGCTAAATCCGTCTCCGCGTCAAACACCTGAAACGTGTTTAGCATGAAAAACCCGCTTATTGTACTGCCAGAATCCGTGGCGTGATGAAGACCACCAGTTCACGTCGTTCATGATCTTTACCGTCATGGCGAAACAGTTGGCCGAGCAGCGGAATATCGCCAAGCAGGGGAATGCTGTCGCGCGCCGACTTATTCTTCTGAGAAAAAATACCGCCCAGCGCCAGGGTCTCGCCGCTTTTCACCTCAACCTGTGTTTCAATCTCCTGCTTATCGATCGCCAGCGCCTCGCCGTTCTCCTGCTGCAGCACCTGCCCAGGAGTATTTTCGCTAATTCGCAGCTTCAGGCGCACCCGATCCTGCTGCAGCACGGTCGGCGTAACCTCCATACCTAATACCGCTTCCTTAAATTCCACCGAGGTTGCCCCGCTTTCACCGCTGGAGACCTGATAAGGGATTTCGCTGCCCTGCTTAATACTGGCGGGCTGCATATGCGATGCCAGTAAACGCGGGCTGGCGATAATTTCCACCTGCTGCTTTTGCTCAAGCGCGGAGAGCTCCAGTTCGAGTAAACGGCCGTTAATTCGCCCGATATTAAACCCTGCGCGGGTCGTGGCTTCAGAGACCGCCAGATTGCTGGTGAGCGTCGTTATTTTCCCCATTCCCGGCGTACTGCTGGCTTCCGCCAGGCTCCACTTCACGCCAAGCTCGCGCAGGCTGGTCGCGCTCATCGACACAATATGCGCTGCCAGTTCCACCTGCCCGACCGGTAAATCCATTTCTGCGGCCCATGCCTTAAGCGCAGGTAAATGGCGGGCATCATCGCGGATTAACAGGCGATTAGTACGCCGATCGACGGTCATAGTGCCGCGCGCGCTCAGCAGCTTGCTGCCGGCTTTCGCCAACTCATCGGCATCGGCATAGCGTAATGGGATGCTATGCCCCTGGAGCGGTAGATTCTGCCAGCGCTTAGCCTGTTCGGCCTCCTGCTGCGCCCGCTTAGCCAACTGCCAGGCTTGGGTGTGGATCGACAATACCGTCCCCTGCCGGCTCATCATCAGCCCTGCGCTATCGATAACCGACTGCAGCGCCTGCCGCCAGGGGACGCTATTCAGGCGCAGAGAGACCGTACCGCTGACGTCTGGCGCGACCAACAGATTGAGTTTTTGCATTTCCGCCAGGCTTTGCAGCACCTGCGTGACCGGCGCGTCATCAACGACCAGCGACACCGGTGGTTCTTTTTTCGCCGCCGCGCCCAGTAGCGGTATCAGCAGAAGTAGCAGGCTTATCCTTTGCATCATGTTGATTTCCCTCACGTCGCCAGGCCCATTGCGCGGGTTCGCACTCAGCGCCGGTGACGATGGTTATGGTCTCCGCCGTCAGCTGATGAACTCGCCAGCCGCCGGGTAAAACATCGTTAATCCGCACACGTCGCCAACGCCCGGCGTGATCCTGAAGCAATCCCAGCCAGTGCTGCGCGCTACCCGTACCGCCGCCGTAGCGCCACTGTGCAAGCAGCGATGTCTGGCAGCGGTCCTCAACCGGTAAAAAAGGATCGCGCGCGCCGACCAGGAGAGGGAGAAGCAGCAGCAGGCACCCTTTATGTTTCATCGTCACTCTCCAGCTGCAGTGACATCTGCAGCGCCCCTTTTTCGTCATTCAATGAAAAAGCGGTAACCCGTACGCCACAGTCGGCAAGCCAGGCAAACAGTGCCGGTACCGCCTGCCAACTGACCGCCGCCAGCATTTCACCGCCGCCTCCTCGCGGCTGCCAGCTCTGTAACGTTATGCCCGGGATCGGTGATTCGAGCGGCGAAAAGCGCCGGGTCGTCCACTCCTCCGTCACGCGTTGAGCCAGCGCGGCGCGCAGTGGGATAACCCGACGCCATTGCGCCTGCAGCGGCGGCGAGACAGTCGGCGCCTGACGGTCGGCAGACAATAAAAACGCCAAATAGACGATCCCCGCTAAAACGACGCAGGATAGTAGCGCTAACTGCCAGCCACGCAGGGCAAGCAGGCGTTCAATGGCGATCCACATGGCCGGTTTCTCCCGCCAGGAAAAAGCTAAATGACCAGCGCCCCTGCGCGTCGCGATGCGTCGCCCCCGCTTTCGCCGGCAGAAAGCCTTCCTGATGAGCGAGCGCCTTTTCCAGCGCCGCCACCGACTTCAGGTTCAGCGAGAGTCCGCGAAGAGAAATACCCTGGGGTTGATAATCAAGCCGGGTCAGCCATAGCGACTCCGGCAATAGCGCCGCCAATGCCAGCAGCCGCGGTTGCCAGGCCTGCGTCGTTGCCCGCTGCCGCGCCCGCTGGGCCTGAAGCTCACCGCGCCGTAGCTGTTCGCGTAACGCCTGCTCTCGCTGTGAGAGCGCGGAGGCGATTTGGTTTTCAGCCTGCAGGCGCGTCGTGTGCTGCGCCGCTTCGATCTGGCGCAACGTACGCAATGCCAGCGTTAGCGTAATGATGCTCAGCGCGGTTCCGACCGCCAGCAGCCCGCCCAGGCGGAGCCGCTGGCGCCGACGCGTTTCACGCCACGGTAGAAGATTAATCAACGTGTTCATGTTGATTTCCCTCCGAGCGCGAGTCCCAGCGCAATGGCGAAGCGCTCGCCTGCGCTGGGAAGCGGCGGCTGCAGGCGATGAATCACGCTCCAGCAGTCAAAGCCGTATTCAGTCAATGGTTGGCTACTGCAGAGCTGGAATTCATCCTCGCTGAGCCGTGAGGTTAATTGCGCGAAAGAAGCCGCTTCAGAACATGGACAGTAGCCCCAACGCTCCTGAGTCGCCCATAGCCACTGCGCGTCTCCCTGCCAGGCTAATCCCTGCGTGGCGTCAGGAAGCCAGGGAAAAAAGGAAGAGAGCGCTACCGCGTCCGGCACAATAGCCGCCAGCCGGAGCTTCAGCCGCCGCGCCAGCTGGCGTAACATATCAACATCCAGACGCTGGGCCGCCGTCGCCTGCCAGCTATCATTAGCTGGACTGGCGGCGTAATCGATACACAATGCGGAAGCAGGCATTTCCAGTTGGCGCGCCATGGTGCCAGTTATCCACTCCGCGCGTTCGCGCTCGCGCAGCGAGACCTGCGGGGCTGGTAGCTGTTTTTGCAGCGTCCGGCTTGCCGGTAGGGCAATACTCGCCTGATGCTGTAGCGGCAGTTCACGGCGCCATTGGCGTAGCAACCCCGCCAGTTCGTTAACGTCCGCGATTCTGCCCTGCTGTACCAGGCCGGGCGGCAACGGGATTCGCCACCAGCGACGTAGCGCCCAGCGGCCGCGTTCGTACAACAGCGCCACAATGGCGACGCTATCCTGTTGAATATGAATTCCTATGCGCCAATTTCTGAAAGTCATGCTTCGATCTCCTTATCCGCGATTGCGATTCAAGGAGCAGCCTGGATATCCCGCGTAGGGTAACGAAGTAGGCAAATGGGACTCCCAATGCTTATCTGACAGCCAGCCGCCCCTGCCGCTCTATAATGGGGGTATATCAATGCTCCTGGCTTGCCTTTATACTACCGCGCGTTTGTTTATAAACTGCCCAAATAAAACTAAATGGGAAATCTCCGGTGAAGTTCGTAAAGTATCTTTTTATCCTTGCAGTTTGTTGCGTTCTGCTGGGAGCAGGCTCGATTTATGGCCTCTACAAATTTATAGAGCCGCAACTCCCCGACGTCGCAACCTTAAAGGATGTGCGTCTGCAGATCCCGATGCAGGTTTATAGCGCGGACGGCGAGCTCATTGCGCAATATGGCGAAAAGCGCCGCATCCCCGTGACTCTGCAGCAGATGCCGCCGGAGCTGATAAAAGCGTTTATCGCCACCGAAGATAGCCGCTTCTATGAGCATCATGGCGTGGATCCGGTGGGGATTTTCCGCGCCGCCAGCGTAGCGATGTTCTCCGGCCATGCTTCGCAGGGCGCCAGTACTATTACTCAACAGCTCGCGCGTAACTTCTTCCTCAGCCCTGAGAAGACCATCACGCGTAAGATCAAAGAGGTTTTCCTCGCGATTCGCATCGAGCAGTTGCTGAATAAAGACGAAATTCTCGAGCTTTATCTCAACAAGATTTATCTCGGCTACCGCGCCTACGGCGTCGGCGCCGCTGCGCACGTTTACTTCGGTAAACCGGTCGATCAGCTTACTCTTAGCGAAATGGCGGTCATTGCCGGTCTGCCGAAAGCGCCTTCCACCTTTAACCCTCTCTATTCACTAGACCGCGCGACTTCGCGTCGCAACGTGGTGCTGTCGCGAATGCTCGGCGAGGGCTACATCACCCAGGCGCAGTACGATCGGGCTCGCAGCGAGCCGATCGTCGCCAGCTACCACACGCCGGAAATCGCCTTCTCTGCCCCGTACCTGAGCGAAATGGTGCGCCAGGAGATGGTCAACCGCTATGGCGAGCAGGCCTACGAAGACGGCTATCGCGTCTACACCACGATCACGCGTAAAAACCAGCAAGCTGCCCAGCAGTCGGTGCGTAAAAACGTGCTGGATTACGACATGCGCCACGGCTATCGCGGCCCGGCTAACGTACTGTGGAAAGTCGGCGAAACCCCGTGGGATAACAAAAAAATCGTCGATACGTTGAAAAAACTGCCTGCCGTCGGCCCGCTGGCGCCGGCGGTGGTCACCTCCGCCAATCCGCAGGAAGCGGTCGCGCTGCTCGGTAACGGCACTTCGGTCGCGCTAACGATGGATGGCGTCCGCTGGGCTCGCCGCTACGTTTCCGATACGCAGCAGGGTTCGACGCCGCGTAAAGTCACCGACGTCATCCAGACCGGGCAGCAAATTTGGGTACGCCAGGTCGGCGACAAATGGTGGCTGTCTCAGGTACCGGAAGTGAACTCCGCGCTGGTGTCGATTAACCCGCAGAATGGCGCGATTATCGCCCTGGTCGGCGGCTTTGACTTCAACCAGAGCAAGTTCAACCGCGCCACCCAGGCGCTGCGTCAGGTTGGCTCCAACATCAAACCGTTCCTCTACACCGCGGCGATGGATAAAGGCTTAACCCTGGCCAGTATGTTGAACGATGTGCCGATTTCCCGCTGGGATGCCGGCGCCGGTTCCGACTGGCGGCCGAAAAACTCCCCGCCGCAGTACGCGGGCCCGATTCGCCTGCGTCAGGGTTTAGGCCAATCGAAAAACGTCGTGATGGTGCGCGCAATGCGGGCGATGGGCGTCGATTATGCCGCAGAGTACCTGCAGCGTTTCGGCTTCCCGGCGCAGAACATCGTCCATACCGAATCGCTGGCGCTGGGTTCCGCTTCCTTTACCCCGCTGCAGGTGGCCCGCGGCTATTCGGTAATGGCCAACGGCGGCTTCCTGATTAGTCCGTACTTTATTAGCAAAATCGAGAACGACCAGGGCGGCGTGCTGTTTGAAGAGCGGCCGAAAGTGGCCTGTCCGCAGTGTAATTCGCCGGTAATCTACGGCGATACGCCGAAATCCAACGTGCTGGAAAATCAGGATGTAGAAGAGGTCGCGACCTCTCAGGAACCGCAAAACGGCGACGTCCCGCCGCAGCCGCAGCTTGAACAGGCGAATCAGTCGCTGGTCGCGCAAAGCGGCACGCCGGAATATGCCCCGCATGTGATCAACACGCCGCTGGCCTTCCTGATTAAGAGCGCGCTGAATACCAACATTTTCGGCGAACCGGGCTGGATGGGCACCGGCTGGCGCGCGGGCCGCGACCTGCAGCGTCATGATATCGGCGGCAAAACCGGAACCACCAACAGCTCGAAAGACGCGTGGTTCTCCGGCTACGGCCCAGGTGTCGTCACCTCGGTGTGGATTGGTTTCGATGACCACCGCCGCGATTTGGGCCGTACCACCGCTTCCGGCGCGATTAAAGATCAGATTTCAGGCTATGAAGGCGGCGCTAAAAGCGCCCAACCGGCCTGGGATGACTTTATGAAACGGGTGCTGGAAGGCGTACCGGAAGAGCCGCTCACGCCGCCGCCGGGCATCGTGACGGTGAATATCGATCGCAGTACCGGTCAGTTGGCCAACGGCGGCAACAGCCGCGCCGAGTACTTCATTGAGGGCACGCAGCCCACCCATCAGGCGGTGCGCGAAGTCGGCACCACTATTACCGATAGCGGTGGCGAAACTCACGAGCTGTTCTAGCGAAAGCCACCTTCTGAAAAGGTGGCCTGAGAGTAACCATAAAATACCGCCGATATGAACTGCACCCAAAAAGTTGGCCCCCCAACGAAGTAAGGTGCAGTTTTTTTATTGCAGACAAAGAATACATTGGCTTTTTTGCCGGATGGCGGCTGCGCCTTATCCGGCCTACCGTTCGTGCGACCAGCCTTTAATTTATTCACCACGCTGGATGAAACTGCCGGTGTTGGTGGCCTCAAAATCGCTGAGACGTTCCCGGAAGGCCGGGGCAGCCCGCATGGATGCGGGCTGAGGGCCGTGATTTGCAGGGACGCTGCCTCGGCCCGACCCGAAGCCTGCAGGGATAAGTCGAAGGAACCACGAAGTGGCGATTTTGGCGGCCAGAGCCCGGGGGTGCAGGGGCGGCGGCGATTGGCCGCCCCCTGTGCGCTCCCTGCGCCGTAAGAGAAATAACGCAGAATAAATATCGGGAGCACAATGTGTTCGGAAGCGACAGAAAACAACCGTTTTGCCCGAACCGAATCAATCGCAAACTGATAATAGTATCTTGTATAACCGTTTCAATTATTCACGTACTAGATTTGGCATAACTTCCGTTTCCAGTACATTTAAACCAGAGCCACTTTCAGCGAAAATGGCTCTGGCGATGTCGACAACGATCTTAGTGCTTACAAACGCCCCTGCGCCTGTAGCCACTCACGCACCAGGAACAGCGCGCTGACGTTACGCGCTTCATTGAAGTCTTCTTCTTCCAGCAGCGCCATCAGCTGCGATAGCGGCCAGCGCACCTGCGGCAGCGGTTCTGGTTCGTCGCCCGGTAGTGATTCCGGATAGAGGTCTTCCGCAACCATAATGTTCATTTTGCTGGAGAAATAGGACGGCGCCATGCTGAGCTTTTTCAGGAACGTCAGCTGGCGCGCGCCGAAACCGACCTCTTCTTTCAGCTCGCGATTGGCGGCTTCCATCGCGGTCTCGCCCGGGTCGATAAGCCCTTTGGAGAAACCTAACTCGTAGGATTCGGTGCCGACGGCATATTCGCGGATTAAAATAATGTGGTCATCAACAATCGGCACAATCATTACGGCTTCACGCGTGGTGGGCCGCATGCGTTCATAGACGCGACGCACGCCGTTGCTGAATTCCAGGTCCACGCTTTCAACATTAAAAAGACGCGACCGCGCTACCGTTTCAACGTTGAGAATAGTGGGTTTTTGTAATGATTTGCTCATT
>CABUCP010000153.1 GCA_902490055.1 uncultured Klebsiella sp.
CACCGCTGATGTACTGAAACAGGTTAAATAAGTAATGCCTTCAATTCGACTGGCTGACTTAGCACAGCAGTTGGATGCAGAGTTACACGGTGATGGCGATATCGTCATCACCGGCGTTGCGTCCATGCAGAACGCTAAAGCAGGCCAAATTACTTTCATGGTAAATCCTAAATACCGTGAACACCTGGCCGCTTGCCAGGCCTCCGCCGTTGTGATGACGCCGGACGATCTACCGTTTGCCCAAGGCGCCGCGCTGGTAGTGCGTAATCCCTACCTGACCTACGCGCGCATGGCTCAAATTCTGGATACCACGCCGCAGCCGGCGAAAGACATCGCGCCGAGCGCGGCGATCGATCCGACGGCGAAGCTGGGTAACAACGTATCAGTTGGCGCCAACGCCGTTATCGAATCCGGCGTTGAGCTGGGCGACAACGTGGTTATCGGCGCGGGCTGCTTCGTTGGCAAAAATACAAAAATCGGTGCCGGCTCGCGTTTATGGGCCAACGTTGCCGTTTACCATGAGATTGAGATCGGCGAAAATTGCCTGATCCAGTCCAGCACGGTCATTGGCGCAGACGGCTTCGGCTATGCCAACGATCGCGGCAACTGGGTGAAGATCCCGCAGCTTGGTCGCGTTATTATTGGCGATCGCGTCGAGATCGGCGCCTGTACCACCATTGACCGCGGCGCGCTGGACGATACCGTGATCGGCAACGGCGTTATCATTGATAACCAGTGCCAGATTGCGCACAACGTGGTGATTGGCGACAATACCGCCGTCGCTGGCGGCGTTATTATGGCCGGTAGCCTGAAAATTGGACGTTACTGCATGATTGGCGGCGCCAGCGTGATTAACGGCCATATGGAAATCTGCGATAAAGTCACCGTCACGGGGATGGGAATGGTTATGCGTCCTATCACTGAACCTGGCGTCTATTCCTCGGGTATCCCGCTGCAGCCAAACAAGGCGTGGCGTAAAACGGCGGCGCTGGTGATGAATATTGATGAGATGAGCAAGCGCCTGAAGGCCGTTGAGCGCAAGGTTAATCAACAAGACTAAATCATCATTCGGTCACGTTACATTCCCGGCCTGTTGCATTCGTTAATAAGATTGCCGCAGGCCGTGTTATTATTGCCTTTTAGTATATTTAGACAGGAAGAGTATTTTGACTACTGACACTCATACTCTGCACATTGAAGAGATTCTGGAACTTCTGCCTCACCGTTACCCGTTCCTGCTGGTAGACCGCGTGCTGGATTTTGAAGAAGGTCGTTTTCTGCGCGCAGTAAAAAATGTTTCCGTAAACGAGCCGTTTTTCCAGGGGCATTTCCCTGGTAAGCCGATTTTACCTGGCGTTCTGATTCTGGAAGCGATGGCGCAGGCCACCGGTATCCTGGCATTCAAAAGCGTCGGCAAACTTGAGCCGGGCGAGCTGTACTACTTCGCCGGTATCGATGAAGCGCGTTTCAAACGTCCGGTGGTACCAGGCGATCAGATGATTATGGAAGTCACTTTCGAGAAAACTCGCCGCGGCCTGACTCGTTTTAAAGGCGTTGCGCTGGTTGACGGTAAAGTGGTTTGCGAAGCGACGATGATGTGTGCGCGTAGCCGGGAGGCCTGATACGTGATTGATAAAACCGCCTTTATTCATCCTACCGCCATTGTCGAAGAAGGCGCCGTGATTGGCGCTAACGTTCACATTGGTCCGTTTTGTATTGTTGGCGCCAACGTCGAAATTGGCGAAGGCACCGTACTGAAGTCTCATGTCGTTGTGAATGGCCACACTAAAATCGGCCGTGATAATGAGATCTATCAGTTCGCTTCCATCGGCGAAGTTAACCAGGATCTGAAATACGCTGGCGAACCGACCCGGGTGGAAATTGGCGATCGCAACCGCATTCGCGAAAGCGTCACCATTCATCGCGGTACAGTACAGGGCGGTGGATTAACGAAGGTGGGCAGCGATAACCTGCTGATGATCAACGCCCACGTGGCGCACGATTGTACGCTTGGCGACCGCTGTATTCTGGCCAACAACGCAACGTTGGCTGGTCACGTGTCTCTTGATGATTTTGTCATCATCGGCGGTATGACGGCAGTACACCAGTTCTGCATCATCGGCGCGCACGTCATGGTTGGCGGCTGCTCCGGCGTCGCTCAGGACGTTCCGCCGTTCGTGATTGCCCAGGGCAACCACGCCACGCCGTATGGCGTCAACATCGAAGGCCTGAAACGCCGCGGCTTTAGCCGTGAAGCGATTACCGCGATTCGTAACGCGTACAAGCTGCTGTATCGCAGCGGCAAAACGCTGGACGAAGCGAAGCCGGAAATCGCCGAACTGGCGGCTCAGCATCCTGAAGTTCAGCCGTTTGTCGATTTCTTTGCCCGCTCTACTCGCGGCTTGATTCGTTAATGGCCGAACAGCGTCCCCTGACGATTGCCCTGGTCGCCGGAGAAACCTCCGGCGATATTCTTGGCGCAGGTCTCATTCGCGCCCTCAAAGCTCGTATCCCTGATGCGCGCTTTGTCGGCGTGGCGGGGCCGCTGATGCAGGCGGAAGGGTGTGAAGCCTGGTACGAAATGGAAGAGCTGGCGGTGATGGGCATTGTTGAAGTGCTTGGTCGCCTGCGCCGCTTACTGCATATTCGCGCCGATTTAACGCGCCGTTTTGGCGAACTGCGCCCCGATGTCTTCGTTGGCATTGATGCCCCTGATTTCAACATTACCCTCGAGGGTAATCTGAAAAAGCAGGGTATCAAAACCATTCATTATGTCAGCCCGTCGGTCTGGGCCTGGCGACAAAAACGCGTTTTCAAAATTGGCAGATCCACCGATCTGGTTCTGGCGTTCCTGCCTTTCGAAAAAGCGTTTTATGACAGATTTAACGTTCCCTGCCGCTTTATCGGCCATACCATGGCGGATGCGATGCCGCTGGATCCCGACAAGGGCGCCGCGCGCGACCGGTTAGGGATCCCGCATGACGTACACTGTCTGGCGCTGCTGCCAGGTAGCCGCGGCGCGGAAGTCGAAATGCTCAGCGCCGACTTCCTGAAAACCGCGCAGCTTTTGCGTAACACCTATCCCGATCTGCAGGTCGTGGTGCCGCTGGTTAACGCCAAACGGCGCGAACAGTTTGAACGAATCAAAGCGGAGACGGCGCCGGACATGACGGTGCACATGCTGGACGGTCAGGCGCGCGATGCGATGATTGCCAGCGATGCCGCGCTGCTGGCCTCGGGAACGGCGGCGCTGGAGTGCATGCTGGCCAAGTGCCCGATGGTCGTTGGCTACCGCATGAAGCCGTTTACCTTCTGGCTGGCGAAGCGGCTGGTGAAGACTGATTATGTCTCCTTGCCGAATCTGCTGGCCGGGCGCGAGCTGGTCAAAGAGCTGCTGCAGGATGAATGCGAGCCGCAGGCGCTGGCCGCCGCGCTAAAGCCGCTGCTGGCCGATGGCAAAACCAGTCACGATATGCATGAGACTTTCCGCGCGCTGCATCAGCAGATCCGCTGCAACGCGGATGAGCAAGCGGCGGACGCAGTACTGGAGTTAGCAAAATGATGGAGTTCGTCTATCCACATACTCATTTAGTCGCCGGCGTTGACGAAGTTGGCCGCGGGCCGCTGGTTGGCGCGGTAGTCACCGCTGCGGTGATCCTTGATCCGCAAAAGCCGATCGTTGGCCTGAACGACTCTAAAAAATTAAGCGAAAAGCGCCGCCTGGCGCTGTTCGATGAAATCAAAGACAAAGCGCTGTGCTGGAGTCTGGGCCGCGCCGAGCCGCATGAAATCGACGAGCTGAATATCCTGCATGCCACCATGTTGGCGATGCAGCGCGCCGTTGCCGGGCTGAGTATTACCCCGGAGTTCGTGCTGATTGACGGTAACCGCTGCCCGTCGCTGTCGATGCCCTCGCAGGCGGTAGTGAAAGGCGATAGCCGGGTGGCGGAAATCAGCGCAGCGTCTATTCTGGCTAAAGTCACTCGTGATGCCGAAATGGCCGCGCTGGATCTTGCATTTCCGCAATACGGATTTGCCCAGCACAAAGGCTATCCTACCGCCGTACACCTGCAAAAGCTGCAGGAACACGGCGCCATAGAGCATCACCGGCGTAGTTTCGGGCCGGTGAAACGCGCGCTGGGCCTGGCGTCCAACTAAGTCACTGGGATTTAACGATGTCTGAACCACGTTTCGTACACCTGCGGGTGCACAGCGACTATTCCATGATCGATGGGCTGGCGAAAACCGGGCCGCTGGTGAAAAAGGCGGCCGCTTTGGGCATGCCTGCGCTGGCGATCACCGATTTCACCAACCTCTGCGGTCTGGTTAAGTTCTACGGAACGGGCCATGGCGCCGGGATTAAGCCGATTGTCGGCGCCGACTTCCACGTCCAGTGCGATCTGCTTGGCGACGAATTCACCGAGCTGACGGTATTAGCTGCGAACAATACCGGCTATCAAAACCTGACGCTGCTGATTTCCCGCGCCTATCAGCGCGGCTACGGCGCGCTGGGGCCGTGGATCGATCGCGACTGGCTGGTTGAACATCAGGAAGGGTTAATTCTGCTGTCCGGCGCGCGCAAAGGCGACGTCGGCGTCAGCCTGACCCGCGGTAATATGCCGTTGGTTGAGCAGTGCCTTGCCTTCTATGAAGAGCATTTTCCTGATCGCTACTATCTGGAGCTGATCCGTACCGGTCGTCAGGACGAAGAAAGCTATCTTCACGCCGCCGTGCGGCTGGCGGAAGAACGCGGTTTGCCGGTGGTAGCGACCAACGATGTGCGCTTCCTGGAAACCGGCGACTTCGACGCTCATGAAATCCGCGTTGCTATCCATGATGGTTTCACCCTCGACGATCCTAAACGCCCGCGCAACTACTCGCCGCAGCAATATATGCGCAGCGAGGAGGAGATGTGCGAGCTGTTTGCCGATATCCCGGAAGCGCTGGAAAACTCCGTCGAGATCGCCAAGCGCTGTAACGTGACCGTGCGCCTCGGTGAATACTTCCTGCCGCAGTTCCCGACCGGCGAAATGACCACCGAAGATTTTCTGGTCTTGAAATCGAAAGAGGGTCTGGAAGAGCGCCTCGAATTTCTGTTCCCGGATCCTGAAGAGCGCGCTAAGCGCCGCCCGGAATATGACGAACGTCTGGATATCGAGCTCAAGGTTATCAACCAGATGGGCTTCCCGGGCTACTTCCTGATCGTCATGGAATTTATCCAGTGGTCGAAGGATAACGGCGTGCCGGTCGGCCCGGGCCGCGGTTCCGGCGCCGGCTCGCTGGTGGCCTACGCGCTGAAAATTACCGACCTCGACCCGCTGGAATTCGACCTGCTGTTCGAACGCTTCCTCAACCCGGAACGTGTCTCGATGCCCGACTTCGACGTCGACTTCTGCATGGAGAAACGCGACCAGGTTATCGAGCACGTAGCGGAGATGTACGGCCGCGATGCGGTATCGCAAATCATCACTTTCGGTACCATGGCGGCGAAAGCGGTTATTCGCGACGTTGGCCGCGTACTGGGTCACCCGTATGGCTTTGTTGATCGTATCTCTAAGCTGGTGCCACCCGACCCGGGGATGACGCTGGCGAAAGCCTTTGAAGCAGAACCGCAGCTGCCGGAAATCTACGAAGCCGACGAAGAAGTTAAAGCGCTGATCGACATGGCGCGCAAGCTCGAAGGCGTAACGCGTAACGCCGGTAAACATGCGGGCGGGGTGGTTATCGCCCCGACTAAAATTACCGACTTTGCCCCACTGTACTGCGATGAGCAGGGGCTGCACCCGGTTACCCAGTTTGATAAGAACGACGTCGAATACGCCGGGCTGGTGAAGTTCGACTTCCTCGGCCTGCGTACGTTGACCATCATCAACTGGGCGCTGGAGATGATCAACAAGCGCCGGGCGAAAAACGGCGAAGAGCCGCTGGATATCGCCGCCATCCCGCTGGATGACAAGAAAAGCTTCGATATGCTGCAGCGCTCGGAAACCACCGCGGTCTTCCAGCTTGAATCGCGCGGCATGAAAGATCTGATTAAACGTCTGCAACCTGACTGCTTCGAAGATATGATCGCCCTGGTGGCGCTGTTCCGCCCGGGCCCGCTGCAGTCGGGGATGGTAGATAACTTTATCGACCGTAAGCACGGTCGCGAAGAGATTTCCTACCCTGACGTACAGTGGCAGCACGAATGTCTGAAACCGGTACTGGAGCCGACCTACGGCATTATCCTGTACCAGGAACAGGTTATGCAGATTGCCCAGGAGCTCTCCGGCTATACCCTCGGCGGCGCGGACATGCTGCGTCGCGCCATGGGTAAGAAAAAGCCGGAAGAGATGGCCAAGCAGCGCGGCACCTTCGAAGAAGGGGCGAAAAAGCGCGGCGTTGATGGCGAGCTGGCAATGAAAATCTTTGACCTGGTGGAGAAATTCGCCGGGTACGGATTTAACAAATCACACTCCGCCGCCTATGCGCTGGTCTCCTATCAGACGCTGTGGCTGAAGGCGCACTATCCGGCCGAGTTTATGGCGGCGGTAATGACCGCGGATATGGACAACACCGAGAAGGTGGTTGGCCTGGTCGATGAATGCTGGCGCATGGGGCTTAAAATCCTGCCGCCGGATATCAACTCCGGCCTGTACCATTTCCACGTCAACGATGACGGGGAAATCGTGTATGGTATCGGCGCCATCAAGGGCGTCGGCGAAGGTCCGATTGAAGCGATCATCGAAGCGCGTAACAACGGCGGCTACTTCCGCGAACTGTTTGATCTGTGCGCGCGTACCGATATTAAAAAGCTCAACCGTCGGGTACTGGAAAAACTGATCATGTCCGGGGCGTTCGACCGCCTCGGCCCGCATCGCGCGGCGCTGATGAACTCGCTAAACGATGCGCTGAAAGCCGCCGATCAGCACGCCAAAGCCGAAGCCATCGGCCAGGCAGATATGTTTGGCGTCCTGGCGGAAGAGCCGGAACAAATCGAGCAATCCTACGCCAGCTGCCAGCCGTGGCCTGAGCAGGTGGTGCTGGATGGTGAAAGGGAGACGCTGGGGCTATACCTGACCGGCCACCCGATTAACCAATACCTGAAAGAGATCGAACGCTATGTAGGCGGCGTGAGACTCAAAGACATGCATCCGACCGATCGTGGTAAAGTGACCACGGCGGCGGGGCTGGTTATTGCTGCGCGGGTAATGGTCACCAAGCGCGGCAATCGTATCGGCATCTGTACCCTGGATGACCGTTCCGGGCGTCTGGAGGTGATGTTATTCACCGACGCGCTGGATAAATATCAGCAGTTGCTGGAAAAAGACCGCATACTTATCGTCAGCGGACAGGTCA
>CABUCP010000154.1 GCA_902490055.1 uncultured Klebsiella sp.
AATGGTGCCATGGAACAGTTTATCGCCCAGATTGACGATCAGGCTGACGTCGGTACCGGTCGGTTCGGTCCAGGAAATTTTATAAATGCTTTCGCCTACCCGCACAATATACGCCTGCTGGTCTTTCACCCAACGGTTACCCACGATGCCGCTGTGAATACGGTAATCCAGAGTGGTGCCGTTTTTGACGTAAATTTCGTAATTCCAGCCGTTGTCGTAGGTGTAAACCAGGTGTTTGCCGATAAAGCCGCTGAGGTCATGTTTGTCAAAAGTGTTCATTAGGTATTCTCCTCTATTTCGTTGAGGTAAGAATACGGCTTTAAAAATTGGATGAATAACGCTATGTTTGGATGAAATTAATCCAATTTTTAGATGAATAATGCACAAGACCACGCTGGAACAATGGGCGCTGCTGGAGAAAGTGATTGAGCTGGGAAGCTTTGCCAAAGCCGCGGAAGAAACCAACCGCAGCCAGTCTTCGGTGAGCTATAACCTCGCACTGCTGCAGGAGCGTTTAGGAGTGGCTCTCCTCGCGCCAGTCGGGCGCCGGGCGGTGCTGACGCCTGCCGGCGAGCTGCTGCTCAATCAGGTTAAACCG
Source organism: uncultured Klebsiella sp. (assembly GCA_902490055.1). Taxonomy (GTDB): domain Bacteria; phylum Pseudomonadota; class Gammaproteobacteria; order Enterobacterales; family Enterobacteriaceae; genus Klebsiella. The sequence goes on from CABUCP010000154.1 coordinate 599, forward strand.
CTGCTGAAGGCCTTTTCGTGGGTCGAGACCCACGCCGCGACGCTGCGCAACGGCGCGCGCACCCGACTGGATCTGGTGGTCGACAGTATTTTCCCTCGCCAGCGGCTGTTCGCCATCCTGCGCCAGTTCCAGCAGCGCTACCCGCAAACTCAAGTCCGGTTGACCGAGGTCCTGGAAAATATTGATGAAGAAAGCGCCGCGCGCAGCGAAGCCGATGTGATGGTCTTAACCCGCCGCCAGGATATTACCGGGCGCGGCGAGTGGCTGATGAATATTGATTTTATCGCCGTCGCTCATCGCGACCACCCGCTCTCCCTGCTGGAGGGAGCGCTGGATGACAACGTACTGGCGCGCTGGCCGCTGATTCGGATCGCCGAGCGCAGCGGCGACGCCTCTTCCACGCGCGATGCCTGGACCTTCTCCACGATTGATGCCGCAATCGATGCGGTACTGTATCAGGTGGGATTCGGCTGGCTGCCGGAGGAACGCATTGCCGCGCAGCTGGCGCAGGGGGGGCTAAAAGCGCTGCCGTTGAGCCACGGCGCACGGCGCGCGACGCCGCTGCATTTGATTGTCAAACGCGATCTGGCGCCGATTGATGAGCAGGTCGCCACCCTGCTGGATTTATTCAGACAACCGTAGTCATCGGGCGGAAATCAAACGGTACATATGATTTTGTTATGATTTTCTCCCTTCACATTGATCCAGGTTACTCCTTAAGTATGACAAATTATTAGAATCGTCATACTTTTCTCTCCTTCTGGAATCAAACCTTGTCTATTTTCCGCACCACCTTGCTGGCGTTCTGCGCCTGCATTCCTCTGCTCGCGCCCGCCGCCATGCATGACATTACCATCGCCTGGCCGGTTAACGTCGGTCCACTGAATCCGCATCTGTATACGCCAAACCAAATGTTCGCCCAAAGTATGGTGTACGAACCGTTGGTCAAATATCAGGCTGATGGCCGGGTTAAGCCCTGGCTGGCGACCCGATGGATCCACTCGGATGATGGAAAAATCTGGCGTTTCACCCTGCGCGATAATGTTTATTTCTCCAACGGTGAACCCTTTAACGCGCAGGCCGCGGTCGCCAATTTCCAGGCGATACTCGCCAACCGCCAGCGACACGCCTGGCTGGAGTTAACCAATCAGATAACCGACGTCAAAGCCCTTAGCGATAACCAACTGCAAATTACCCTGAAAAGCGCCTACTATCCGTTCCTGCAGGAGCTTGCCCTTCCCCGCCCGTTTCGTTTTATCGCGCCATCGCAATTTATTCACGGTAGCAGCCAGCAGGGCATCAAAGCGCCGATCGGCACCGGCCCGTGGATTCTGGCCAGCTCGCAGCTCAACCAACAAGATGTCCTGATTCGCAACCCACGTTACTGGGGTGAGCAGCCGGCGCTTGAGAAGGTCACCGTGAAAGTGATCCCCGATGCCACCAGCCGGGCGGTCGCTTTTGAGACCGGCGAGGTTGACCTGCTATACGGCGATGAAGGGTTGCTGCCGCTGGATACCTTCGCCCGTTTCCGTCAGCAGGAGGATTATCACACTCGTCTCTCGGCGCCGACGCAGACCGTGATGCTGGCGCTTAACACGCTACAGCCGCCGACCAACGAACTGGCTGTACGCGAGGCGCTTAACTATGCCGTCAATAAACAAGCGCTGGTCGACGGCGTGCTGTACGGCACCCAACAGGTAGCCGATACGCTATTCGCGCCATCGGTCCCATACGCCCCGCGCGATCTGCCGCCGCGCCGCTACAATCCGGACAAAGCCCGCGCACTGCTGGATAACGCCGGCTGGCGGCTGACAATCGGCCACGACGTTCGGCAAAAAAACGGTCAGCCGCTGCACCTTGAGCTGGCCTTTATCGGCACCGATGCGCTGGCAAAATCGATGGCGGAAATTATCCAGGCCAATCTGCGCCAGGTCGGCATCGACGCCGCGCTGGTCGGCGAGGAAGAGAGCAGTATTTATGCCCGCCAGCACGATGGCCGCTTCACTATGATTTTCAACCACACCTGGGGAGCGCCGTTCGACCCGCACGCTTTTATGAGCTCGATGCGCGTCCCTTCGCACGCCGACTATCAGGCCCAGCGCGGACTGCCGGATAAAGCGCTTATCGATCAGGAGATCGGCGAAGTGCTGACCACCACCGATGAGGATCGGCGTCGCGAACTGTATCGCGATATTCTCAGCCGCCTGCACAACGACGCGGTTTATCTGCCGATAAGCTACGTCTCGCTGATGTCCGTCGCCCGCAAAACGCTCGGCGAAGTTCCATTCGCGCCGGTGACTACCGACCTACCGTTAGAGCTCATTACGCCGGTGGCGCCATGATGCTGAAATATATTCTTCGTCGCCTGCTACCGCTACCGCTGATGCTGCTTGCCGCCTCGGCGATTATCTTCCTGCTCCTGCGTCTGGGCGCCGGCGACCCGGCGCTGGACTACCTGCGCTTGTCGAACCTACCGCCAACCGCAGAGATGATTGCCTCAACCCGTGAACTGCTCGGGCTCAACCAGCCGCTGGCGCTGCAGTATCTGCACTGGCTGTGGCGCGCGTTGCACCTCGATTTCGGCGTCTCCTACGCCAGCCAGCGCCCGGTGCTGGACGACCTGCTGCATTTCCTGCCCGCGACGCTGCAGCTCACCGGCGCGGCGTTGGTGATTATTCTGCTGACCTCGCTACCGTTAGGGATTTGGGCCGCGCGGCATCGCGATCGGCTCCCCGATTTCTTCGTCCGACTGGTGGCTTTTCTCGGCGTGTCGATGCCCAACTTCTGGCTGGCGTTTTTGCTGGTGATGTTGTTTTCAGTCCATCTGCGCTGGCTGCCGGCAATGGGCTACGGCGGCTGGCGGCATCTGCTACTACCGGCCTTTTCCATCGCCCTGATGTCGCTGGCGATCAACGCCCGCCTGCTGCGCGCCAGCATGCTGGAAGTCTCCGGCCAGCGCCACGTGATCTGGGCGCGCCTGCGCGGACTCAGCGAGCGTCAGGTTGAACGCCGACACGTGCTGCGTAACGCCACGCTGCCGGTAGTGACGGCGCTGGGCATGCACATCGGCGAGCTTATCGGCGGGACAATGATTATCGAAAATATTTTCGCCTGGCCCGGCGTCGGCCGCTACGCGGTTTCCGCCATTTTCAATCGCGACTACCCGGTGATTCAGTGTTTTACCCTGATGATGGTCACGGTGTTCGTACTGGCCAATCTGGCGGTCGATCTCCTTAACGCCGCGCTGGATCCACGCCTGCGCCGCCACGAGGAGGTCGCCGTATGACGCTGCTCGCGACCTTCCGTTGGCCAGTAAAGCTGGCGCTATTCACCATTGCGCTACTGGCGGCAATCGCCATCAGCAGCGGCTGGTGGCTGCCCTACGATCCGGCGGCTATCGACCTCCCTCAACGGCTGCTATCGCCTGGCGAGGCGCACTGGCTCGGTACCGATCATCTCGGACGGGATATCTTTTCCCGCCTGCTGGCCGCGACCCGCGTTTCTCTCGGCGCGGTGATGGCTTGCCTGCTGTTGGTTGTGCTGATTGGCCTCGCGGTCGGCGGCAGCGCCGGGCTAATTGGCGGGCGCATCGACCGCTGCCTGATGCGTATTGCCGAGCTGTTTATGACTTTTCCGACCTCAATACTGTCGTTCTTTATGGTCGGCGTCCTCGGCACCGGGCTTAGCAACGTGATTATCGCCATTGCGCTGTCGCACTGGGCCTGGTACGCGAGAATGGTGCGTAATCTGGTGGTCTCGCTGCGCCAACGCGAATTTATCCTCGCCGCCCGGCTGAGCGGCGCGGGCCACTGGCGGCTGTTCTGCGACCATCTGGCCGGCGCGGTGATCCCTTCGCTACTGGTGCTCGCCTCGCTCGATATCGGTCATATGATGCTGCACGTCGCCGGCATGTCGTTCCTCGGCCTCGGCGTCAGCGCGCCGACGGCGGAATGGGGGGTGATGATCAACGACGCCCGCCAGTACATCTGGGCGCAACCGCTGCAGATGCTGTGGCCGGGGCTGGCGCTATTTATTAGCGTGATGGCCTTTAACCTGGTGGGCGACGCGCTGCGCGATCGTCTCGATCCTTATCTGATCGCGGAGCATAACCACTGATGCCGCAAAAGATCCAATTGGAACAACTTTCGCTCGTCGCCGACCGTCCGCTGGTCAGCGACGTCTCCCTTACCCTGCGCCGCGGCCAGGTGCTGGCGCTGCTCGGCAGTAGCGGCAGCGGTAAATCGCTAACCTGCGCCGCCACGCTCGGTATTTTACCGCCCGGCGTCAGGCAAACCGCCGGCCGGGTGCTGCTCGACGGCATTCCAGTGTACGGTGAACAACTGCGCGGCACGACCATTGCCACCATTATGCAAAACCCGCGCAGCGCCTTTAATCCGCTACATACCATGGCGGCGCACGCTCGCGAAACCTGCCGGGCTGCAGGTCGCGAGGCCAATGACGCCGCACTGCTGGCGGCAATGGAGGAGGTTGGACTGGAGCACCCGGCGACGCTGCTTAAGCGCTACGCCTTCGAAATGAGCGGCGGTATGCTGCAACGAATGATGGTGGCCCTCGCCTTGCTTAGCCGCGCGCCGTTTATCATTGCCGACGAGCCGACAACCGATCTCGACGCGGTCGCGCAGGCGCGCATTCTGGATCTGCTGGCGGATATCGTCGCTCACCGCGGACAGGGGCTGCTGCTGATCACACACGACATGGGCGTCGTGGCCCGCCTGGCGCATGACGTGGCGGTGATGGAAGACGGCCGTCTTGTCGAACGCTGCGACGTCAATACGCTATTTAGCGCTCCCCGGCATCCGCTTAGCCAGCGTCTGCTGGCCGCGCATCTGGCGCTGTATGGCCTGGAGAAAACACCATGAATTTACTCAGCGTTAACGCAGTGAGCCACGATTATCCCCATCGTGGCGCGGTATTGCGCGATATTCAGCTCAACATCGCCATCGGCGAGACGGTAGCGCTACTCGGACGCAGCGGCTGCGGCAAAAGCACCCTGGCGCGGATGCTGGTCGGCCTGGAAACGCCGCAGCGTGGCGACATCGCCTGGCGCGGCGCGGCATTGAAGTCTCTGAAGGGAGAGGCGATCGGCGCCTTTCGTCGCGATATTCAGCTGGTGTTTCAGGACGCCATTAGCGCGGTGAATCCACGCAAAACGGTCCACGAAATTATCAGCGAGCCGCTGCGCCATCTGTTTAGCTTTTCACGCGCCGAGCGCCTCCAGCGGGTAGAAGAGATGTTACAGGCGGTTGACCTCGCTCCGGCGCTGCTCGGCAAGCGTCCGGCGCAGCTCAGCGGCGGACAGCTGCAGCGCGTATGCCTGGCGCGAGCGCTGGTGGTCCGCCCGCAGTTATTGATTCTCGACGAAGCGGTATCAAACCTCGATTTAATGCTGCAGGCGGAAATTATCGCACTGCTGAAACGCCTGCAGGCGCAGTTCGCCACCGCCTGTCTGTTCATTACTCACGATCTGCGGCTGGTCGAACGCTTTTGCCAGCGGGTACTGGTGATGGACAATGGACGGATCGTCGAAACCGCAGAGGTCAGCCTGCCGCTGCGCCTGCGCTCCACGGCTGGACAGGCGCTACAGCAAGCGGTTCTCCCGCCCTTTCCCCACACTCTACTGAACGAGGCCATGCCATGCAGCGCGTAACCCTGACCCTTGATGATGACCTGCTGGCCGCTGTTGATGCGCTCAGCGCCCGTCGCGGCTATCACAACCGTTCGGAGGCGGTACGCGATATCCTGCGCGACGCTCTCAATCAGGACCCGCAGCAGCAGGCGTCGCAGCGCGGCTATGCGGTACTGTCATACGTGTATGAACATGAGAAACGCGAACTGGCGAGCCGGCTGGTCGCCTCTTCACATCAGCATCACGACCTCTCCGTCGCCACGTTACATGTCCACATTAATCATGATGACTGTCTGGAGATCGCGGTGCTGAAAGGCAGCATGGACGAAGTACAGCATTTTGCCGATGAGGTGATTGCCCAGCGCGGCGTGCGGCATGGGCATTTGCGGTGTTTAGCGGATAAGAATTAAAACGATGGCAATCTAATGCAGACTGTTTTAAGCCTGTTTGAGACGTTCATTGAGCGTCTCAAGGATCCAGGTATTGACGGAAACCTGCTCCTCCGCAGCGGCGGAGCTAAGGCGCTCACCAAATGACTCAGGATAGCGCAGCGTGAAGGTTTTCAGCTTTTCCGGGTGAGCATAAGGCTCAATCCCCGCTTCATGACAATCAGCGAGATACTCCTGTAATGATATCTCGCCCTCCTTTTGTAATCCTTGAATGCTATCGGAAACAAAATCGCAATATCCTGACAATCCCAGGAACTTACCGCGGAATGCATTGAGCTCAGGCACGTAGTTGATAACGGCGGGCTGCCCGGCAATCTCCATTGAGTTTGGCGTTTTAGGTTTGATCATGGTTTTACCCCTATAGTGATTAACCAATCGCGCACGCTCTCCACGGCGCCTTTGTCAGTATCCGGCGAAGGATGAGGTCTGTGAAAGCTGGCAATGCTGTGGTTCAACAAAAATTTGCAGCGCGAGCCGCGTCCTTCTTTAATCTCCCCGCCTAACGCTTTAATTAGCGATTCAATGTCGGCCCATTTAATACCCTGCGGCACGGGGGTTTTAAACAACTGCTCCAGCGTGTTGCGCTGTTTTTTACGTAAAAATAAAACCTGCTCCATCGCCTTGCT
>CABUCP010000155.1 GCA_902490055.1 uncultured Klebsiella sp.
AAAATCAGGATTATTCAGGCGATAAGAAATATCGCACCGGTTTATTTAGTTATTTAACAAACCGGCGCGAGGAGACGATTAATTCACATTACTGGCCGCTTTCGCATCGCGCAGCGCAATACGCAGATGATTGTTGTTTTCGCTTAACAGATCCCGCGCCTGCCAGGCGTCGAGCCCGGTCATGATCATCAGAATCGCCGTCCGGCAGTGCTGGTTACAACTTGCCAGCGCCGCTTTAGCTTCCGCGCGCGTGCATTCGGTCGCCGCCATCACCATCGCAATTTGCCGCTCCGCCCAGCGCGGACTGGTGGCCTGCAGGTCTACGCGCAGGTTGCCGTAGACCCTACCGCTGCGCACCGCCAGACCGGTGGTCAGCATGGTGAGGATCTGTCGCTGCGCCAGCTGCGCCTTCGGATTACCGTAACCCGCTACCGCTTCCGGGCCGGTAGGCGGCGCAATGATAATATCCGCCAGCTGCGCGGCTTCGCTATCGCTCTGCTGCGTCAGCACCGCAATCGGCGCCCCCAGCGACCAGGCATGGCGCATCGCCCCCCACACCCACGGCGTTTTACCGCTCACCGTCAGCGCCAGCAGCATATCATTGGCGCTGAACTCCAATGCCTGCAGATCGAGCGCGCCAAGGTCGTAATCATTTGCCGCCGTATCCATCTCCTGCAGCGCAGCCGCCGGCCCGCCGGCAATCAGCGCCACCAGCGCATGGTTGGTATCCGGCGCATATTCGCTGACCGACTGTAGCGCCGCGCGCCCGGAAGCGCCGGCGCCGATAATCACCAGCCGTCCTCCCCGGCTCAGCGTCGCCGCGGCGTTATCCACCAGCCGGGCGATCTGCGGCAGGCAGGCGTCGATGGCGACGGCGATCTGTTTGTCATCCTGATGAATCAGGGTCAGCATATCGAGAGTGGCGAGCGTATCGATATGGCGCGTTTCCGGGTGGCGTCGTTCCATCATTACTGCGGTTGGCTTACTGCTCATAAAAACCTCCATTTCAAACCGAACTCACTGCGGCAAAATCAACAGCTGCGGAATAACCTTCTATTCACCATGACTATCTAATTCACCGCCAGTGTAAAGCCATCCTCGCCAGCTTTACCGCCACGAAGGTCACAGTTTACCCACCCAAAACGTCGCCCCGAGGCGATTGCGCGTTATCCGAGCATGATCGCTACGCATGTCAGGTGATTTTCCCCCGCCGCGCCGGTGTTACTGTTATTACATGGCTTTATGAAAGCCGCCCTATCGGCGATAATGATCGTTCAACGAATCGATCGGGGTTGTCATGAAGGAAGCCGAGCTATTACCGCCCGCCCGCAAGCGCGCCCGCAGCCTGAAATTAAGTACTGCCGTCACGCTGATGATTGGCAGCGTGATCGGCGCGGTGCTACTGCTGGTCTATGCACTGTGGTTTATGCAAATCAGCAATGCCACCCGCGATGGCTTAAAAGAGACGGCGCTGGCGGTGGCGCGGACGATGGCCGATATGCCGCAGGTAAAGCGCGGCCTTGGAGAACCACCGCAGAGTAATATCATTCAACCGCTGGCGCAGGCGGTTACCCAGCGTAACGATCTGCTGTATGCGATCGTCACCGATATGCGCGGCATTCGCTATTCGCACCCGGACACTTCGATTATCGGCAAACCTTTTATCGGCGACGATATTCGCCCGACGCTGGCCGGTCACGAGAACGTCGCCATTAACCACGGCGTGCTGGCCCCGGCGCTTCGCGTGTTCACCCCGGTATTTAATGAGCAGCATCAGCAGATTGGCGTGGTGGTCGTAGGTATTTCGCTCAGCAAAGTCGATGAGCAGATCGCCAACAGCCGCTGGGACGTACTGCTGACCATTCTCTTCAGCGCGCTGGTATGCGCTATCGGTACCTGGAGCCTGGTGCGTGGCTTAAAGCGCATTCTACTGGGGCTGGAGCCGCAGGAGATTTCCACCCAATTCCAGCAGCGCCAGGCAATGCTGCATTCGTTGAAAGAAGGCGTGATCGCCGTAGATGCCAACGGGCAGGTCACCCTGATTAACCCCGCCGCGCGCGGTATGCTGCTGAGCGGCCCGGATAAAAGCCTCGATCGTACCCCGCTGTTGGCGGATCTGCAGGAAGTTCTGCGCAGCGGCGAACCCATTTATGACCGTGCGCTCGGCTGCAACGGCCTGCTGCTGATCAGCAATACGGTTCCGGTACGCAGCCAGAATGTCATCGTCGGCGCGATCAGCACCTTCCGCGATAAGACCGAAATGAGCCAACTGGTGCAGCGGCTCGACGGCATGATGAGCTACGTCGATGCCCTGCGCACCACCTCGCACGAGTTCATGAACAAGCTGCATGTGATCCTCGGCCTGCTGAATATGAAACGCTATGACAAACTGGAAGACTATGTGCTGCAAACCGCCCATGCCTACCAGGCCGATATCGGCGAAATTCAGCACCGGATAAAATCTCCGGTGGTCGCCGGCTTCCTGATTGCTAAAATTCAGCGCGCCAAGGAGCGAGGCTTCGCCTTGAGTCTCGCCGAGGAGAGCCTGGTGCCCGATTGCCCGAATGAAAAACAGGTCACTGTACTGGTGACGGTTTTAGGTAATCTGATTGAAAACGCGCTCGACGCCATGAGCGGCCAGGCGGAAGGCGAAGTCAGCCTGCTGCTGCATTATCAGGACGGCTGGCTGAGCGGTGAAGTGAGCGACGACGGCCCGGGGATCCCGGCGGCCAATATCGACGCCATCTTTAATAAAGGCTTCTCAACGAAAGGCGAAAATCGCGGCGTCGGCCTGTTTCTCGCCAACCAGCAGCTCCACGAACTGGGCGGCACGTTGGCCGTCGAGTCCGAGCCTGGCGTATTTACCCAATTTTTTGTTCACCTGCCCTGGGATAGTAAAAGGAAAAAAGCGTGATAAATGTATTAATTGTTGACGACGATGCGATGGTTGCCGAGCTGAACCGCCTGTACGTGGCGCGTATCTCCGGCTTCCACTGCTGTGGTAGCGCATCAACGCTCGGCAAGGCCCAGGAGATGATTAACGACCCGCAGATGGCAATAGACCTGGTGCTGCTCGATGTCTATATGCAGCAGGATAGCGGTCTGGACCTACTGCCGACCATCCGCGCCAGCGGCCGCGCTATCGACGTCATTATGATCACCTCCGCCGCCGATGCCGCTACCGTGCAGACCGCCATGCATTACGGTGTGGTGGATTATCTGATTAAACCGTTCCAGTTCCCGCGCTTTGAAGAGGCGTTAACGACATGGCGTGAAAAACGCAAACTGATGACCGGCCAGCCTTATTACGAACAGGCGGACGTCGATCGCCTGCTGCACGGCGGCACGCCGGAAGCCGCTGACGCGCGCAAGCTACCGAAAGGGTTAACGGCGCAGACCCTGCGCACGCTGTGTCAGTGGATTGATGGTCATCCAGACGTCGAATTCTCAACCGATGAGCTGGCGGCGGCGGTGAATATTTCCCGCGTATCCTGCCGCAAATATCTGATTTGGCTGGCGCAGATTAATATTCTCTATACCACTATTCACTATGGCGCAACCGGGCGCCCGGTGTATCGCTACCGGCTGGTCGCCGAACAGTATGGCCTGCTTAAGCAGTACAGCCAGTAATTTGATAGTCGCTATCCAGTAGCTGAAAGCGAATGCGCTGCGGCGATGAGAGAATCACGTCGCGGTTTTTGGTGACGAAAATCGCTTCGATGTCCTCACGTTGACGTAGCGCCGCGCAGCCCTTCGCAACGCCGAGGCCGTACAACAGCGTGGTCCAGATATCGCCGTCCAGTGAATCCGCGGAAATGACCGTTACGCTGTCGAGTTCGTTGTCCAGCGGATAACCGCTGCGCGGATCGAGGATATGGTGCCAGCGTTTGCCGTCCTGCTCAAAATAGCGTTCGTAGGTGCCTGAAGTGACAACCGACTGCCCGACAGCGGCAATCGAGCCGATAAGTTCCTGCGCGGCGGCAAACGGTTTTTTCAGCCCGATCGTCCATTCTCCCAGCGTATGAACATTGCCGCCGAGATTAATCAGCGCCTGTTCCACCCCCTGCTGACGTAGATAATCACGTACCCGATCGGCGATATAACCTTTCGCAATCGCCCCGAGATCGATTTCCATGCCCGCCTGCGCCAGCCACACGCTCTGCGCCTGGTCATCGAGAATGACATCCTGCGGATGGGTCAACGCCAGGCGGGCGCCGATATCCGCCGCCGACGGCACGCTATGCCCCTGAAAACCGATGCGCCACAGCTTCACCAGCGGACCGATCGCCAGATTAAAGGCGCTATCGCGCACCATACTGGCGGCTTTAGCACATTTGATCAGTTGATAAACCGGGCGGCTCACGACGACGGGATGACGCCCGGCGGCATGGTTGATATCCATGACCTGCGACTGCGCGCGGTTAACGGTGAGCAGATCTTCATAGCGCTTAATGAGCTGAAAAACGCGGGAGGCCAGCGCTTCATCGTGGGAATAGAGTTTGAGCAGAATGGGCGAACCCATCAACACGGCGGAGTAGCTATAGACGCGGTTATCGGACATCGGGCTCTCCTTAGAAGGGATAAGCCGGGCGGCTAAGCCAGCCCGGCATCAGCAATTACCTATTATCCTCTGGCACGTTTCGCCGCCTGATGGCCCGCGAGGGTACCGAAGATGATGATATCCGCGACCGCGTTACCGCCGATACGGTTACCGCCGTGGATCCCGCCAACCACCTCGCCGGCAGCGTAAGCGCCGCGAATCGGCTGGTGACCGGCATTCAGCACTTCAGCCTCAGTATTGATGGTCACGCCGCCCATGGTGTGGTGTACCCCCGGGGCAATGCGAATGGCGTGGAACGGGCCTTCGTTAATCGGCGCGCGCAGCGCGGTTGTGCGGCCAAACTCTTCATCATGCTGTTTCTCCACCGCGCCGTTATAGCGTTCCAGCGTGGCGAGGAAAGCATGGTAATCCATCCCCAATTTCTCCGCCAGTTCACGCGGCGAGCTGGCGCTGGTGACGAAGCCCTTAGCGATGTACTCATCAGCGGCTTTGTTTTTCGCCCGCACGTGCTCATCGAAGACGATGTAAGCAAAATGCTCCGGCAGCGCGATAATCGCCGCCGAGACTTTATCGCGGGTCGACATTTCGTTGAAGAAGCGATTGCCCTGCTGGTTGACCAGAATGGCCCCGCCGCCGCGGATTGATTCTGAAATCAGGTACGAAGTCTGCTGCTCGACGGTTGGGTGAATTTGAATTTCGCCCATATCAACGGTGCCCGCGCCAATACGCTCCAGCAGTGCGATTCCGCTGCCGGTCGCCCCTTTATGGTTGGTGGTGACAAAACCTTCGAGGTCAGGACGGTATTTGACGACCATCGCGCTGTTAGCGCTGAAGCCGCCGGTCGCCACCACGATGCTTTTGGTCTGCACGTCGATTATTTCTTTTTCCTCGTTGATAAGACGCACGCCGCTCACTTCGCCGTCGCTCATCAGAATCTCTTCTACCGAGGTATCCAGCAGCACATCAATACCGCGTTTAGTAATATTACGTACCAGACCGCTGATCAGGTAGCCGCCCACCGCTGACCCATCGCGTGGGCGGTGGGTACGGTCAATGCTCATCCCGCCGGTAGTGGTAATATCGTTGAGCATAATGCCGCGATGCGCCAGCCATTCAATGGCTTGCGGCGCATTCTCAACGAAGCGGCGCAGCAGCTGCGGATTGTTTTTATTATGGCCGCCTTTCAGGGTTTCCTGATAGAACAGCTCTTTACTGTCTTCGATCCCTTTTACTCGCTGGAAGCGGGTTTCCGCGGCGTTCATCCCGGCGGAAGCTTTAATGGTGTTGCCGCCGATGGTCGGCATTTTTTCGACGATCAGCACGCTAGCGCCTTCATCGTGGGCCTGAATCGCCGCCGCCAGTCCGGCGCCGCCGCTGCCCACGACTACGACGTCATAGCTTTTCGGCGACGCCTCATTACCACCTTCTTCCGCCGCCAGCGCTTTGCTGGATTTCAGCATCGCTTTGGAAACGGCTTTCTTCACGGCTTCGCTCTGACTGGTTGCGCCGGTGATCGCATCAACGTGCGGCGTGTTGGCGGTCAGAATTCGTTCGCGGATCTCTTCAAAGCTGGTAGTGAACTCAACGCTCTGTACCGGACTGGCGGCCAGTTCGATATCAGCAATGCGATCGTTTTCGAGGCTGACGTTAATCACCAGTTCGTTGGCATCGTCCTGAACGGTTTCGACAAACATCCCCGGTTTAAATTTGGCGTCGCCCATACTCATGTCGCGGATCATCGCCTCGACCAGCGAGAAGCGCCACAGCGGTTCCGGGATCTGCAGCGCCTCGCGCTGGGTGCTATCAATAAACAACTCCAGCTCTTCACCGGCGGCAATACGTGAAGCCCAGTCCGGATAAGCGATGCAGGCGCGGCCAACGGCGATCAGGTCATAGCCGTGGTCAAGGCCCAGTTCGGCATCGGCCACGTTAACCACCCCGCCGACGCCCATCACCGGCACCTGCGCCAAGGTTTCAGAACGCATCGCACAGTATTTTTCAATCAGCGGCGTTGGGTCGCTGGTATCAACGATAGACGGACGCAGCGTCGCGCCGACCGAGAAATGCAGGTAATCGACGCCGCGCGCGGCCAGCTTTTCCAGCAGGTACATGGTGTCGTCAAAGCGGATGCCCGGGACTTCCATCTCTTCCGGCGAGAAGCGGTAACCGATAATAAAAGCATCGTCGGCGTACTGACGGACCATTTTATGCGTAATGTCCAGCACCGCCAGCGGGAATCTGGCGCGGTTGTCACGGCTGCCGCCCCATTCATCGTCACGCTGGTTGGAGTTTGGGGAATAGAATTGTTGAATGAGATAAGTGTTGGCGCCATGGATTTCAACACCGTCGAAACCGGCAAGAATGGCGCGGCGAACGCCGTCGCCGAATTTGGCAATCATGCCTTCGACTTCATCCCCGCTCAGGGCGCGCGGCATCGCGGCGCCCTCGCGCGGCGCGGCGATGGCGCTCGGGGCCACCGGTTGACGGCCGCCGATCAGCTGCGGGTCGACCATCCGGCCGCCGTGGTAAATCTGCAGAATGGCTTTTGAGCCTTCCGCTTTAATCGCTGCGGCAATTTTCGCCAGGCCGGCGATTTTTTCATCGTTATCGATACCGATAGCGCCCGGGAAAGCCAGACCATAGTCATCAATAAAGCAGCATTCAACGATGATAGTACCGATGCTGCCGGCGCGGGCGCGATAGTATTCAACCAGTTCGCTGGTGACGGTGCCGTCGAAATAACCTGTACA
>CABUCP010000156.1 GCA_902490055.1 uncultured Klebsiella sp.
TTTTTGTTTTTATTCACAGCCTGTGAATGAATTAGGCATCGCGTGGTAACCCTTTCTCGACCACTCTGACCAGCCGTAGTTTCTTCGGCAACTGGACCTCGACGACGTTAGCATTTCGCTTCTCGATTTGCTGCGCAACCGCCCATTCAATGTGCTCATCGAGAAGTGGGTGCTCACCTCGGCGGCTTTCCAGCGCCGTCAGGTTGGCCTCATTCCAGGGGGCGTTGCCAAGTGCGACGGCGATATTTCGCAGCCAGCGCAAATGACCGATACGGCGAATCGCCGAACCTTCCGTGACTTTCAGAAACCAGGCTTCGCTCCAGGCAAACAGTTCAATCAACTGCGGCGCATGCAGCGCCTTGCGTGGGCTGAAGTCCTCTTCGTCGGTGAGCTGCGAGAAACGGTTCCACGGGCAGATGAGCTGGCAATCGTCACAGCCGTAGATGCGGTTGCCGATAAGCGGGCGAAACTCTTCCGGGATCGCGCCTTCCAACTCAATGGTCAGATAGGAGATGCAACGCCGGGCGTCAACGGTATAGGGCTCGACGATGGCGCCGGTGGGGCAGATGGTCATGCAGGCGACGCAGCGCCCACACTCCTCGGCAACTGGCCGATCGATAGGGAGGGGAAGATCGATAAGCAACTCGCCGAGAAAGAAGAACGATCCGGCGTCGCGACTTAAGATTAGTGAGTGCTTACCTGTCCAGCCAAGACCCGCTTTTTCTGCAATGGGCCGCTCCAGAATAGGCGCGGAATCGACAAACGGTCTAAAATTGAGCGAAGCACACTGTTCCTGGATCATCTCACCCAGTTTTTTCAGTCGGTTACGTAGCAGCTTATGATAATCACGTCCGAGGGCATAACGGCTGACGTAACCCAGAGTGGGATCTTTCAGGGTGCTGGCGAAAGCAGCATTGGCGGGCAGATAGTTCATACGCACGCTGATCACGCGTAGCGTACCGGGCAGGAGTTCATGCGGACGGGCGCGCATCATGCCGTGGCGGGCCATCCATTCCATTTCGCCATGGTATTGTTTATCCAGCCATGCCTGTAATTTAGGCTCGCTGGCGCTGAGATCGGTATCGGTGATACCGACCTGCTGGAACCCAAGCTCTGTGCCCCATTGTTTGATTTGCTGCGCTAACTGATTGAGATCGAGGGGCTGTGACATGATGGACCATACAATGACGAAAAACCCTGACAGTATACCACACATCGTGTGGCCAGCGGAGGCGCTGCGCCAGGCGGAAAAAGAGGCGGCAGACAGCCTCGGCTTAACGCTTTTTGAATTGATGCGCCGCGCCGGCGAAGCGGCGTTTCAGCTTGCCTGCAGTCGCTACCCCGCCAGCCGGCGCTGGCTGATCCTCTGCGGCCATGGCAATAACGGCGGCGATGGCTACGTGGTTGCGCGACTGGCGCAGGCGCAGGGCATCGCCGTGACGCTATTGGCGCTGGAAAGCGATAAACCGCTACCGGAAGAGGCGCAGGCCGCGCGTGAAGAGTGGCTTAACGCCGGGGGCGTCATCCACGCCGCCGATATCGTCTGGCCGGATGATATCTCGTTGATTATTGACGGCCTGCTCGGCACCGGCCTGCATAGCGCGCCGCGCGCTAACGTCGCCGGGCTGATTGAACTGGCGAACGCCTATCCCGCGCCGGTTATTGCGCTTGATATTCCCTCTGGCCTGAACGCGCAAACCGGTGCGACGCCCGGAGCGGTGATACATGCTGCCCATACCCTAACCTTTATCGCGCTGAAACCAGGCTTGCTGACCGGTAAAGCGCGCGATGTCGTCGGGCGGTTACATCATCATGCGCTCGGCCTGGAAAGCTGGCTTTCGGGGCAAACGACCAACATTCCCCGCTTTTCCGCTGAACAACTGGCAGACTGGCTGCCGCCGCGTCGTCCGACATCGCATAAAGGTTCGCATGGTCGGCTGGTGATTATTGGCGGCGATCGCGGCACCGCTGGCGCGATTCGTATGGCAGGAGAGGCCGCTCTGCGGGCCGGCGCGGGATTAGTACGCGTGCTGACGCGGGCGGAAAATATCGCCGGTATCGTTACGGCCAGGCCGGAGTTGATGGTCCATGAGCTGGACAATGAGACGCTTGCCGAGAGTTTATCGTGGGCGGATGTGGTAGCGATTGGCCCCGGCCTTGGGCAAAGCGAATGGGCGAAAACGGCGCTGCGTCAGCTCGAGAATTTTCGTAAACCGATGGTCTGGGATGCCGACGCGTTGAACCTGCTGGCAATCAATCCCGATAAACGTCACAATCGCGTGTTAACCCCCCATCCTGGCGAAGCCGCCCGCTTATTGAATATCAGCGTGGCAGAAGTTGAAAGCGATCGCTTACATTCTGCACAACGTCTGGTAAAACGGTATGGCGGCGTAGTGGTGCTAAAAGGCGCAGGAACCGTGGTGGCGAATGACGCAGGCGAAATCGGTATCATTGATGCCGGTAACCCCGGGATGGCCAGCGGCGGAATGGGCGATGTGCTCACCGGCATTATCGCCGCGCTATTGGGGCAGGGGCTAACCCCTTATGATGCCGCATGCGCTGGCTGTGTGGCGCACGGCGAAGCCGCAGACCGGCTGGCTGCCAGAGATGGTGCCCGAGGAATGCTGGCGACCGATCTATTTTGCACGCTGAGGCGTGTTGTTAACCCGGATGTGATTGACCTAAACCATGATTAACCGTGTGATTCCTTTACCCGACGAGCAGGCGACTTTAGACCTTGGCAACCGCGTAGCGCAGGCCTGTAGCGGCGCGACGGTTATCTATCTGTATGGCGATTTAGGCGCGGGTAAAACCACCTTCAGCCGCGGTTTTCTACAGGCCCTTGGCCACCGCGGCAATGTCAAAAGCCCAACGTATACGCTGGTGGAGCCTTACACCCTCGAAAATCTGATGGTGTATCACTTCGACCTGTACCGCCTGGCGGATCCTGAGGAGCTCGAATTTATGGGGATCCGCGATTACTTCGCTAACGATGCCATCTGCCTGGTGGAATGGCCGCAGCAAGGCGCGGGTGTACTGCCTGACCCGGATGTCGAAATTCACCTGGATTACCAGGCGCAAGGGCGTGAGGCACGCGTAACGGCGGTCTCCTCATTGGGTGAGTCTTTATTGGCGCGTTTAGCCATTTAGCCTAAAGGATGACGGGATGAAGTATCGCATAACCAGTTGGCTGGCCGCCGCTCTGATGCTGTTCGGCACTCAGGCATCCGCGGCAAGTTTATCCGATATCCAGGTCTCGAACGGCGATCGGCAGGCTCGTATAACCTTAAGTTTTGTCGGCGATCCCGAATATTCGTTCACTCCGCAAGGGAAGCGAGTGGTGGCGTTGGATATCAAACAAACCGGCGTGCTTCAGGGGCTACCACTGCAGTTTAGCGGTAATAATCTGGTCAAAAGCATCCGCTCAGGCTCGCCGCAGGATACGCAATCGCTGCGTTTGCTGGTCGATCTGACCGAAGACGGCAAAACGCGGGCGGTGAAGCAGCAAAACGGCGCCAGCTATACCGTGGTCTTCACCATTAATGCCGATACACCGCCGCCGCCTCCTCCACCGCCAGTGGTAGCGAAACGAGTTGAAGCGCCGGTAGTCGCGCCGCGCCCGAGCACGCCGCCGCGCAACCCGTTTAAAACCTCCGGGAGTGACAGAACCACGGTGGTGACCAGCAGTCAGCCAGCGATGACTAACAACCAAACCGTCAGCCGTCCGGCGACGCGTGCCGTCTCTTCGGGCGACAAAATTATTATTGCCATTGATGCCGGCCACGGTGGCCAGGATCCCGGCGCGATCGGCCCGAACGGTACCAAAGAGAAGAACGTCACTATTGCTATCGCCCATAAGCTGCGGGCGTTGCTGAACGACGATCCGCAATTTAAACCGGTGCTGACGCGTAATGGCGATTACTTTATTTCGGTGATGGGCCGTTCGGACGTGGCGCGGAAACAAAACGCCAATTTCCTGGTCTCTATTCATGCCGATGCGGCCCCTAACCGCGACGCGACCGGCGCATCGGTATGGGTGCTTTCAAACCGCCGCGCGAACAGCGAGATGGCCGGCTGGCTTGAACAGCACGAGAAACAATCCGAGCTGCTGGGCGGGGCGGGCGACGTGCTGGCGAATAGCCAATCGGATCCTTATTTGAGCCAGGCGGTGCTGGATTTACAATTCGGCCATTCCCAGCGCGTCGGTTATGATGTGGCGACGGATGTACTAAGCCAGCTACAGCGGGTTGGTAGTCTGCATAAACGTCGTCCGGAACACGCCAGTCTTGGCGTTCTGCGTTCGCCGGATATCCCGTCGATCCTCGTAGAAACCGGTTTTATCAGTAACAACGGCGAAGAGCGTCTGCTGGGTAGCGATGATTACCAACAGCAGATTGCAGAGGCGATTTATAAAGGGTTGCGTAACTATTATATGCAGCACCCGCTGCAATCCGCGCCGCGCGGCGAGGTTGCGCAAACCGCCAGCGCCAGTTCGCCCGGCGGGTCGTTGATTAACTAAGGAGAAGGTCATGCCGATTCAGGTTCTACCGCCGCAGCTCGCTAACCAGATTGCCGCCGGCGAGGTGGTGGAACGTCCGGCGTCGGTGGTCAAAGAGCTGGTGGAAAACAGCCTTGATGCCGGCGCGACCCGTATCGACATTGATATCGAACGCGGCGGCGCGAAGCTTATCCGGATCCGCGATAACGGCTGCGGGATCAAAAAAGACGAGCTGGCCCTGGCGCTGGCCCGTCACGCCACCAGTAAAATCGCCTCGCTGGACGACCTTGAGGCGATCATCAGCCTTGGTTTTCGCGGCGAAGCGCTGGCCAGTATCAGTTCCGTCGCCCGCCTGACGCTGACGTCGCGCACCGCGGAGCAGCAGGAGGCTTGGCAGGCCTATGCCGAAGGGCGCGACCAGGCGGTGACCGTGAAACCGGCGGCGCACCCGATCGGCACTACGCTGGAAGTGTTGGATCTGTTCTACAACACCCCCGCGCGGCGCAAGTTCATGCGCACGGAAAAAACTGAGTTTAATCATATTGATGAAATCGTCCGCCGTATCGCGCTGGCGCGTTTCGATGTCACGATTAATCTCAGCCATAACGGCAAGATGATGCGCCAGTATCGCGCGGTAGCGGAAGGCGGCCCGCGCGAGCGCCGTCTGGGCTCAATTTGCGGCGCGGCGTTTTTGGACCATGCGCTGGCAATCGAATGGCAGCATGGCGATTTGACGCTGCGCGGCTGGGTTGCCGATCCCTTGCACACCAACCCGACGCTGGCGGAAATTCAGTACTGTTACGTCAATGGGCGTATGATGCGCGACCGGTTGATTAATCATGCCATCCGCCAGGCCTGCGAAGATAAGCTGGGCGCCGACCAGCAGCCGGCATTTGTGCTGTATCTGGAAATCGACCCGCATCAGGTCGATGTCAACGTTCATCCGGCGAAGCACGAGGTCCGTTTCCATCAATCGCGGCTGGTCCACGATTTTATCTACCAGGGCGTGCTGAGCGTACTGCAACAGCAGCTCGAGGCGCCGTTGGCGGAAGAAGACGAAGCTCCAGCGCCGCGTCAGGTGCCGGAAAACCGGGTCGCGGCGGGCGGTAACCATTTCGCTCGCCCGTCGCCGGCCCGTGAGCCGGAGTCCCCTGGTTATGAGACCCGCGCGCCGCGCGAACCCGTCGCTTCCGGCAGCGGCTATAGCGCAGGCGGCGCCAGTTGGCCCCATGCGCAGCCGGGCTACCAAAAACAGCAGGGGGCGCTTTACCGTCAACTGCTGCAAACCCCGGCGGCGGAAAAACAATCCGTTGCGCCGGCGTCTGCGGAAAGCCTGGCAGCCCACAGCCAAAGCTTTGGCCGGGTGCTGACTATTATCGGCGGTGATTGCGCCTTGCTCGAACGCGGCGGCACATTAGCATTGCTGGCGCTGCCAGTGGCGGAGCGCTGGCTGCGTCAGGCGCAGCTCACGCCGGGCGCGGAAGCGGTTTGCGCCCAGCCGCTGCTGATCCCGTTACGTCTTAAAGTGAGTGAAGCTGAACGCAAAGCGCTGGAAAAAGCGCAGCCGGCACTGAGGGAGTTAGGCATTGATTTACAGGCCGATGCCCAGCACGTGACGGTCCGCGCGGTGCCTTTACCCTTAAGACAACAAAATTTACAAATCTTGATTCCTGAACTGATAGGCTACCTGGCGCAGCTAACGGCATTTGACGTTGGCGACATCGCCCAATGGATGGCGCGTAACCTGGCGAGCGAGCACGCGCAGTGGAGCATGGCGCAGGCGATTTCCGTGTTGGCGGATGTCGAGCGTTTATGCCCGCAGCTGATTAAAGCGCCGCCGGGTGGTCTGTTACAACCTGTTGATTTACATACGGCGATGACAGCCCTGAAAGATGAGTGATGTAACTGAGGCGAGCCTGCCTAAGGCATTTTTTTTAATGGGGCCGACGGCCTCCGGCAAAACGGCATTAGCGATCGCCTTGCGTAAAGTTTTGCCCGTAGAGTTGATTAGCGTTGATTCCGCCCTCATCTATCGAGGAATGGATATCGGCACGGCCAAACCCGATGCCGCGGAGCTTAGCGCTGCGCCCCATCGGTTGCTGGATATTCTCGATCCGGCAGAGTCGTATTCAGCGGCGGATTTTCGCCGCGACGCGTTGGCAGAAATGGCGGATATCGTCGCTGCCGGGCGCATTCCGCTGCTGGTCGGCGGAACAATGTTATATTTCAAAGCGTTGCTGGAAGGGTTATCGCCGCTGCCTTCGGCGGATCCCGCAGTCAGGGCCAGAATTGAGCAACAAGCAGCAGAGCAGGGGTGGCACGCATTGCACCGGCAGTTACAGGAGATCGATCCCGTTGCCGCCGCGCGTATTCATCCAAATGATCCGCAAAGACTTTCCCGAGCACTGGAAGTTTTTTTCATTTCGGGTAAAACTTTAACGGAACTGACGCAAACGTCAGGAGAGGCTCTGCCGTATCAGGTGCATCAGTTCGCCATCGCCCCGGCGAGCCGTGAACTGCTACATCAACGCATTGAGCAGCGTTTTCATCAGATGTTGGCTTCAGGTTTTGAAGCAGAAGTGCGGGCGCTATTTGCCCGAGGAGATTTGCATACGGATATGCCTTCCATTCGTTGTGTTGGATACCGCCAGATGTGGTCATACCTTGAAGGCGAGGTCCCGTACGATGAAATGGTTTATCGAGGTGTTTGCGCCACGAGACAGTTAGCCAAACGTCAGGTCACCTGGCTGCGCGGTTGGGAAGATGTTCACTGGTTAGACAGTGAGCAACCTGAACAAGCGCTCA
>CABUCP010000157.1 GCA_902490055.1 uncultured Klebsiella sp.
AATATCCTCGGTCAAGAGCCGTGTGGCCAACCTGAAGGAATATCTTCCTTGGCCGTGAATTCGTTAACCGCTTTGGCAAAATCGACTGGAAACAGATGTATACCGAAGCCGACAAGCTGCTGGCGAAGCTGAACCTACGCTTTAACAGCCAGAAGCTGGTGGGCGATCTGTCGATTGGCGATCAGCAAATGGTGGAAATTGCCAAAGTGCTGAGCTTCGAATCGAAGGTCATCATTATGGATGAGCCGACCGATGCGCTTACCGATACCGAGACCGAATCGCTGTTCCGCGTCATCCGTGAATTGAAATCGCAGGGACGCGGCATCGTCTATATTTCCCACCGCATGAAAGAAATCTTCGAGATTTGCGACGATGTAACCGTCTTCCGCGACGGGCAGTTTATTGCTGAACGTGAAGTGTCTTCGCTGGATGAAGACCGACTGATCGAAATGATGGTTGGCCGCAAGCTGGAAGATCAGTATCCGCATCTCGACAAGGCGCCGGGCGCTGTACGCCTGAAGGTCGATAATCTTTGCGGCCCGGGCGTTGAAAACGTGACGTTTACTCTGCGTCAGGGCGAAATCCTTGGCGTCGCCGGGCTGATGGGCGCCGGGCGCACCGAACTGATGAAAGTATTGTATGGCGCGCTGCCGCGCAGCAGCGGTTCCGTCACGCTTGATGGCCACGAAGTGGTGACCCGCTCGCCGCAGGATGGACTGGCGAACGGTATCGTTTATATCTCTGAAGACCGTAAGCGCGATGGTTTAGTGCTTGGGATGTCGGTGAAAGAAAATATGTCGTTGACCGCGCTGCGCTACTTCAGCCGGGCGGGCGGTGGCCTTAAGCATAAAGATGAACAACAGGCGGTGAGCGATTTCATCCGTCTGTTTAACGTAAAAACGCCGTCAATGGAGCAGGCTATCGGCCTGTTGTCCGGCGGCAACCAGCAAAAAGTCGCCATCGCCCGCGGGCTGATGACCCGACCGAAGGTGCTGATCCTTGATGAACCGACCCGCGGCGTTGACGTCGGTGCGAAGAAAGAGATCTACCAGCTGATTAACCAGTTTAAAGCCGACGGCCTGAGCATCATTCTCGTCTCTTCGGAGATGCCGGAAGTGCTGGGCATGAGCGATCGCATCCTTGTGATGCATGAAGGGCATCTCGGCGGTGAATTCACACGCGAGCAGGCCACCCAGGAAGTATTGATGGCTGCCGCTGTGGGCAAGCTTAACCGTGTGAATCAGGAGTAAAAAAGATGACTACCCAGGCTGTTTCTGGTCGCCGTTATTTCACCAAAGCGTGGCTGATGGAGCAAAAATCGCTGATCGCCCTGCTGGTGCTGATCGCGATCGTTTCGACCATGAGCCCCAACTTTTTTACCGTCAATAACCTGTTCAATATTTTGCAGCAGACCTCCGTTAACGCCATCATGGCGGTCGGGATGACGCTGGTTATTTTGACATCGGGGATCGACCTGTCAGTCGGTTCTTTACTGGCGTTAACCGGCGCCGTCGCGGCGTCAATCGTCGGTATCGAAGTGAATGCGCTGGTGGCCGTTGCCGCCGCGCTGGCGCTCGGTGCGGCTATTGGCGCGGTGACCGGGGTGATTGTCGCGAAAGGCCGCGTGCAGGCGTTTATCGCTACTCTGGTGATGATGTTGCTTCTGCGCGGCGTGACGATGGTTTACACCAACGGTAGTCCGGTTAATACCGGTTTCAGCGATAACGCCGATCTATTTGGCTGGTTCGGTATCGGGCGTCCACTGGGGATCCCGACCCCGGTATGGATTATGGCTATTGTCTTCCTGGCGGCCTGGTACATGCTGCACCATACTCGCCTGGGTCGTTATATTTATGCGCTGGGCGGTAACGAAGCGGCAACGCGTCTTTCCGGCATCAGCGTCAATAAAGTGAAAATCATTGTCTACGCGCTGTGCGGGATGCTGGCGTCGCTGGCCGGGATTATTGAAGTGGCGCGCCTTTCCTCCGCGCAACCGACGGCGGGGACGGGCTATGAGCTGGACGCCATTGCGGCAGTTGTCCTCGGCGGCACCAGTCTGGCTGGCGGTAAAGGTCGCATTGTCGGCACCTTAATTGGCGCGCTGATCCTTGGCTTCCTGAACAATGGTCTGAACCTTTTAGGCGTTTCTTCCTATTACCAGATGATCGTCAAAGCGGTGGTGATTTTGCTGGCGGTACTGGTAGATAACAAAAAGCAGTAACTGAGAACTCTACAGGACATCTTAACTATGAATATGAAAAAACTGGCGACCCTGGTCTCTGCTGTGGCTCTAAGCGCGACCGTTAGCGCAAACGCGATGGCGAAAGATACCATCGCACTGGTTATCTCTACCCTGAACAACCCGTTCTTCGTTTCTCTGAAAGACGGCGCGCAAAAAGAAGCCGACAAGCTGGGCTACAACCTGGTGGTGCTGGATTCCCAGAACAATCCGGCGAAAGAACTCGCGAACGTGCAGGACTTAACGGTACGCGGCGCCAAGCTGCTGCTAATTAACCCGACCGACTCCGATGCCGTTGGCAACGCGGTGAAGATGGCGAATCAGGCGAAAATCCCGGTAATTACCCTCGACCGCCAGGCGGCTAAAGGGGATGTGGTCAGCCATATTGCTTCCGATAACGTGCTGGGCGGTAAAATGGCCGGCGACTACATTGCGAAGAAAGTCGGCGAAAGCGCAAAAGTGATTGAGCTGCAAGGTATTGCGGGGACTTCTGCGGCGCGCGAGCGCGGCGAAGGCTTCAAGCAGGCCGTGGCGGCGCATAAATTCAACGTACTGGCCAGCCAGCCGGCTGACTTTGACCGCACTAAGGGTCTGAACGTCATGCAGAACCTGCTGACAGCGCATCCGGACGTGCAGGCTGTGTTTGCGCAGAACGACGAAATGGCGCTGGGCGCGCTGCGTGCGCTGCAGACTGCTGGCAAATCTGATGTGATGGTGGTTGGATTTGACGGTACTCCGGATGGCGAAAAAGCAGTAAATAGTGGCAAACTGGCAGCGACTATCGCTCAGTTGCCGGAGCAGATCGGCGTCAAAGGCGTCGAAACTGCCGATAAAGTGCTGAAGGGCGAAAAAGTGGATGCCAGCTATCCGGTTGAGCTGAAACTGGTCATTAAGCAGTAAAATGCGATTCGGGTCGGCAACGGCCCGAGGGACAACATAAAAAAGAAAAGCAGGGCATGCGCCACCGGAGACCGGTGGCGCGCTTTCCCGGGAATAAAGAAGATGAAAACCGCAGGCAAACTTGTCGTCCTTGGCAGCATCAATGCCGATCACATTCTTAACCTTGAATCCTTCCCGACGCCGGGCGAGACCGTCACCGGAAATCACTATCAGGTGGCTTTCGGCGGTAAAGGCGCCAACCAGGCGGTGGCCGCCGGGCGTAGCGGGGCGGATATCGCCTTCATTGCCTGTACCGGCGATGACGATATCGGCGAGCGCGTTCGCCGCCAGCTGGCGAGCGATAACATCGACGTGGCGCCGGTACGCGCCGTCGCCGGCGAATCAACGGGCGTGGCGTTGATCTTTGTTAACGCCGAAGGTGAGAATGTCATCGGTATTCATGCCGGCGCCAACGCGGCGCTTTCCGTCTCTCAGGTTGAGGCGGAGAAAGAACGTATCGCCAATGCGCAGGCATTGTTAATGCAGCTGGAGTCACCGCTTGCGAGCGTGATGGCCGCGGCGAAAATCGCCCATCAGCATCAGACTACCGTGGTGCTGAACCCTGCGCCGGCGCGTGAGCTATCAGATGAGTTACTCGCGCTGGTGGATGTTATCACCCCAAACGAAACCGAAGCGGAAAAGCTGACCGGCATTCGCGTTGAGAGCGACGACGATGCCGCGAAAGCGGCTAGCGCGCTGCATGCTAAAGGGATTGGTACGGTTATGATTACTCTCGGCAGCCGCGGCGTATGGCTCAGCTGCGAGGGGGAAAGCCGGCGGATCCCCGGATTTAAAGTTCAGGCCATCGATACTATTGCCGCTGGCGATACCTTTAACGGCGCTTTCGTTACGGCGTTACTGGAAGGTACCGAAATGGCCGAAGCTATTCGTTTTGCCCATGCCGCCGCCGCGATTGCCGTCACCCGTAAAGGGGCGCAACCGTCCGTGCCGTGGCGCAAAGAGATCGACGAATTCTTGCGTCAACAGGGGTAATGCTTGGCTACTATGAAAGATGTGGCCCGCGTCGCGGGCGTTTCCACGTCGACCGTTTCTCACGTCATTAATAAAGACCGTTTTGTCAGCGAGGCAATTACCGCCAGGGTTGATGCGGCGATCAAAAGTCTTAACTACGCGCCTTCGGCGCTGGCGCGTAGCCTCAAGCTAAACCAGACGCGAACCATCGGCATGCTGATCACCGCCAGTACTAACCCGTTTTATTCGGAGCTGGTGCGCGGTGTGGAGCGCAGCTGTTTTGAGCGCGGCTACAGCCTGGTATTGTGCAATACCGAAGGCGATGAGCAGCGGATGAACCGCAATCTTGAAACGCTGATGCAAAAACGCGTCGATGGCTTGCTGCTGCTGTGCACTGAGACGCACCAACCTTCACCGGAGATTATGCAGCGTTATCCGTCGGTTCCGACCGTGATGATGGACTGGGCGCCGTTCGATGGCGATAGCGATCTGATTCAGGATAATTCGTTGTTCGGCGGCGATATGGCGACCCAGTACCTGATCGACCGTGGGCATACCCGTATCGCCTGTATCGCCGGGCCGCTGGATAAAACTCCGTCGCGGCTGCGCCTTGAAGGCTACCATGCGGCGATGGCCCGCGCCGGGCTGGATGTCGCCGAAGGCTATGTTATTACCAGCGATTTTGAATTTGGCGGCGGCTTTACTGCAATGCAGCAGCTGCTGGCGCTAACGCCACGGCCGCAGGCGGTGTTTGTCGGCAATGATGCGATGGCGGTTGGCGCATATCAGGCGCTGTATCAGTCCGGATTGCGCATCCCGCAGGATATGGCGCTGGTGGGATATGACGATATTGAACTGGCGCGCTATATGACGCCGCCGCTCACCACCATTCATCAACCCAAAGATGAATTAGGTGAACTGGCTATCGACGTGCTGATTCATCGTATGGCGGAGCCCGGGCAAAAACAGCAGCGCGTGCAGCTTACCCCCGAGCTGGTGGTTCGCGGTTCAGCTTAATGCTTGTGCCGCTCCGTTATCAGGTTGCGGCCATCTTTGGCTCTCAGCAGCATAAACATCAACGCTGACACCACGGTGATCGCACCCATCGTGATAAAGGTATAGTGGAACTGCTCGATGGTGCTGGCGTTATCAAACCCTTCATAAAAACGCAGAACCGCCGCGCTGATCGCCACGCCAAGGCTAATCGACAGCTGCTGGGTTACCGCCAGCAGGCTATTGCCGCTACTGGCGTTGTCATCGGTTAAGTCGGCAAGCGTAATGGTGTTCATCGAGGTGAACTGCGTGGACATCGCCATCCCCAGCACAAACAGCGGCAGCAATAGCAGCCACAGCGGCATTCCCGGCGACTGCAGCGAAAATTGCGCGATCATCAGGCCAATAAAGATAGTGACGCCAACCAGCGTTTTGCGATAACCGAACCAGCGCAGGATTTGCGTTACCGTGGACTTAGCGATAATCGAGCCGATGGCGGTCGGCGCAATCATACAGCCGGCGATTATCGCCGGGTAGCCGAAGCCGACCTGCAGCATCAGCGGCATCAGGAAGGGTACGCAGCCGGTGCCTAGCCGCGTTGCCAGGTTGCCGGCGATCCCCACCGAGAAGGTATGGGTCTTAAATAAAGAGAGCGAAATGAGCGGCGTTGGATGGTGACGAGCGTGGCGAATATAGGCCAGCATGAGCATCACGCTCAGGGCAATCACCGCTAGCGCCATCCAACTGGCGACGATTTTCTCACCGAACAGCTCAATACCGCTGGAAAACAGTACCAGGCTTAAACCAAAAAGAATAAAACCGCTGGTATCGAAACGACGGCGCGGGGTAGTGAAGTCCGGCATATATTTACGGGCGTAGATAATGCCGATAATGCCAATAGGGATGTTAATCAGGAATATCCAATGCCAACTGGCCCAGGTAACCAGTACGCCGCCGAGCACGGGGCCGAGAATCGGGCCGACCAGTCCCGGCATGGTGACGAAGTTAAGTACCGGCAGCAGCTCGCTGCGTGGATAGGCGCGCAGTAATGCGAGGCGTGCGACCGGCATCATCATCGCGCCGCCGATTCCCTGGATAATGCGGAAGATAACCAGCTGGAGCAAGGAACTGGAGAGTGCGCAGGCGAGAGAGCCTAAGGTGAACAGGCTAACGGCGATGATAAAGACCTTACGGGTGCCGAAACGGTCGGCCAGCCAACCGCTCACCGGGATCAGCATTGCCACCGTCAGGGTGTAGCTGATGATAGCGGACTGCATCGCCAGTGGAGAGTGGCCAAGGCTATGTGCGATAGCGGGAAGCGCGGTATTCAGAATTGTGGCATCCAGCGCCTGCATAAAAAAGGCCATTGCCGCAATCCACGGCAGTCCGGCCATACTCAGCCCTTTCTTCCCGGTCATGCTAATTCCTTCTTTATTTACCTGTCTGGTGGGGAGTATTCAACAATGTCTGACAGGCCAGCTGCGCGCGCGGGCCGTCGCTCTCCTGGATGGCATCGACGATAGCCTGGTGGAGATCGAGTTTCACCACTTCATTTTGCGTAATAGAGGTAAAGTAGGTCTGATATACCGAATGGAATAGCGAAGCGAAAGAGGTCAGGAACGGATTGCCGCTCATGGCATAGATGTGTTCATGCCAGGCCATATCAACTTCAATCCAGCGAGCGCGGACAAAATGCCTTTTCAGCTCGATCATTTCTTCCATTAGCGTATTGAGCTGCGCTTTTTGCTCGGCGGTGCCGTTTATTGCTGCCAGAAAACAGGCCTGTGGCTCCAGACTGCTGCGCATCACCAGGAAATGACTCACCACTTCTTCGAAGTTATCTTCCGTTAGCCACCAGGCGAGCAGCTCTTTATCCAGAAAATTCCAGCTGCTGCGCGCCAGTACGCGGGTACCGATCCGCGGGCGTGGGAGCAGCATACCTTTGGCGGCCAGCGTTTTTACCGCTTCGCGAACGGCGGTACGGCTGACGCCAAACCGATCGCCTAGCTCCATTTCTCCGGGAAGAATGCTCTCTGGCGGGTATTCGCCAGTCAGGATTTTTTGCGCGATCTTCTCTGCGATGACCCAGGAGATGTTTTTTTGTGCCGCCAGCTGCTGTGCGCTTATAGACATAAATGTCGTTCC
>CABUCP010000158.1 GCA_902490055.1 uncultured Klebsiella sp.
AAAATAGCGGCAATTGGCAGCGGTTAACCCGTAGCGATGCTGCAATTTAAATGTTCGTATTCACCATTTTTTGCCTTATTGTCTTTCTGATGGGCAAAAAACGTTTCACTTGCCCCCGCAGCGCGGTAATCTCACTATCGGCGCCAGATAATAAAGCGTCTCATTCAAATAATTACAAATTAGCAACAGACAGGACAGGTATGGACTCAACGCTTATTTCTCCCGACTCCGGCAAGGAAACGGGTTCATTAAATCGCGCTCGTCGGGCGGCATGGGGCAGCTTTGCCGGCGCCGTTGTCGATTGGTACGATTTTCTGCTGTATGGCATCACTGCCGCGCTGGTATTTAACCGCGAATTCTTTCCGCAAATTGGCCCGGCAATGGGCACGCTGGCCGCCTTCGCAACCTTCGGCGTCGGCTTCCTTTTCCGCCCGCTCGGCGGCATTATCTTTGGTCATTTTGGCGACCGTTTAGGCCGTAAGCGCATGCTGATGATGACCGTGTGGATGATGGGGATCGCCACCGCCTGCATCGGCCTGCTGCCTTCCTTTAATCAAATTGGCTGGTGGGCGCCGGTGCTACTGGTCATTTTGCGGGCGATCCAGGGCTTCGCCGTCGGCGGCGAATGGGGCGGCGCAGCGCTGCTGTCGGTCGAGAGCGCGCCAAAAAACAAAAAAGCCTTCTACAGTAGCGGTGTACAGGTAGGCTATGGCGTTGGTCTGCTGCTCTCCACCGGTTTAGTCTCGCTCATCAGCAGCACCACCACCGATGAGCAGTTTCTTAGCTGGGGTTGGCGTTTACCGTTCCTGTTTAGCGTCGTTCTGGTGCTGGCAGCGTTATGGATCCGTAACGGCATGGCCGAATCGGCAGAGTTTGAACAACAGCAGCGCCAACCGCAGCCTGCGGTGGAGAAAAAACGGCTGCCGGTCCTGGAAGCGCTGGTGCGCCATCCGGGCGCCTTCTTAATGATCATCGCCCTGCGCCTATGTGAACTGTTAACGATGTATATCGTTACCGCCTTTGCTCTTAACTACTCGACGCAAAACCTCGGCCTGCCGCGTGAACTGTTTCTGAATATCGGCCTGCTGGTAGGTGGTATCAGCTGCATTACCATCCCCTGCTTCGCATGGCTGGCGGATAAGTTCGGCCGCCGTCGTATCTATATTACCGGCGCGCTAATCGGCACCCTCAGCGGTTTCCCGTTCTTTATGGCCCTGGAGCAGCATTCGCTGTTCTGGATCCTGTTCTTCGCCCTGATGCTAGCCAATATCGCTCATGATATGGTGGTCTGCGTGCAGCAGCCGATGTTTACCGAAATGTTTGGCGCCAGCTATCGCTACAGCGGCGCGGGCGTCGGATACCAGGTTGCCAGCGTGGTCGGCGGCGGTTTTACGCCGTTTATCGCCGCCGCGCTGGTGACCTTTTCCGGCGGTTCGTGGCACAGCGTGGCGATTTATCTGACCGTCGGCTGCTTAATCTCCGCCATCACGGCGATATTAATGAAAAATCGCCATCCGGCATAAGAGCGTGGTGTGAGGGAGGCTTCATGATTGCACAACAGGATAGAGGCGGCTGGCCCGCAAGGTTCGACGCCGGCGAATTACCGATCGTCAGTTGCGACGACCCAACGCTTGCCGAACAGCCGCTGTTTGAGCGCGCGCGCCGTGGTGAAGCCGTCGCCCAGCTCTGGCAGGCGCCGCAGGGGTTCGTGGTGCCAGGCAGTTACCGAAAATTCGCCAATCTGACCGCGGTCAGTGACGCTTTTGCCGCCCGCGGCTGGCCGGTATGGATCCGTCGCTCCGGCGGCGGACTGGTGCCGCAGGGGCCGGGGATCCTCAACCTGAGCCTCGCCTGGCCGGTGAGCCAATCGCTGGGCGAAGCCGCCGAGCCTATCTATCTATTATTGTGTGGCATATTGCAACGCACGCTGGCGGCCCTTGGTGTCGAAAGCCATTTTCAGGCCGTCAGCGGTTCCTTCTGCGACGGGCGCTATAACCTCGCCTGCGGCGAGGGGGTAAATGCGCGCAAGATTGCCGGTACCGCCCAGTACTGGCGGCCCGAAGCCGAAAGCCAGGGGCACATCGTCCTGGCTCACGCGGTGATATTACTGGATACCGATCTGCAGGCCGCGCATCAGGCGGCCAATGATATCGAGGCGCTGCTGGGCAGCGGTAAGGTCTACCGCGCGGACAAAACCATCACCCTCGCGGAACAGCTACCGGGCGCAGCGAAACTTACCTCGCGATTTCGTCAGGCGCTCCTCGAACAGCTACTCCAGTTGCCCTGAGCCTTACCCGCGGCGGTGAGACTGGCGCACCACCAGCTCGCCGCGGCGCCAGCTTTCCAGATCGCCATTAACGCCATCAATCAGGCGGTTCAGCCCCTCTTCCACCAGCCGCTCGCGCCGCTGATCGTAGGTCGTGAGCTGCCATTCCGGCGCCGCTGCCTCTTCGATATTGTCAAATCCGACGATGCTCATGGTCACGCCGCGTTCACGTAACGCCTGCAGGGCGCCGATAGCCAGAATGTCGTTTTCACAGAACAGCGCGGTCACGCGCTGTGCGACGGGCGTCTCATCAAGATAGGCGCATAGTGCTTCGTAGCCCCGATGGCGTAAATATTCCCCGGCAATCAACTCACAGTTCAGCGCGCAACCGGCCTGCTCCAGCGCCGTCTGGTAGCCCTCTTTACGCATCAGGTGGCGGGATGCGGTATCCGGCCCTTTCAGATAGCCGAACGCGCGGTGCCCCTGCGCCAGCAGCAGTTCGCCGATCGCCCTTCCGGCCTCCGCGCCGTCAATATTAACAACCTGAATATCGGGATGATCGGTGTTACGGCCAATCTGCACCAGCGGTACGCGATGGATTTCAGTGGCAATGGCAATAAGTTCCGGCGTCAGCACTGTTGCCATAAACAGAATGCCGTCGACCTGCAGTTGATAGGCCAGCGACATAGCCATGCGGTTGTTTTGTTGTTCGGAGACGTTAATCACCAGCGCCATGTAGCCGCGGCTTTGCAGCTGGCGGGTCACTTCATTGAGGAGCAGCACCATATTGGGGTTACGCAGTTCATCAACCGCCACGCCAATAATGTGGGTGCGCTTTTGCGTCAGGCTGCGAGCCAACAGGTTGGGCCGATAGCCAAGCGTTTTGGCCGCTTTCATCACCGCGTCCCGGGTATTGGGCTGAATAGAGGCCCCGGGGGTAAACGCGCGGGATACCGTCCATTTTGAAACTCCAGCTAATAAGGCAACATCGCTGGCGGTCGCTTTCTGTCGTTTAGTGGCGCACATACTCGATTCAACGGTCCTGATGAATAACATCCATAGACCGTAAAATACAGCAAGTTAGAATCCACTCAACTAAAAACGCGCCGCGCCCTCCCCCTACAGAGGGCGCGACCCGTGCTTACTGACTCAGCGAGGCGTTGAGCGCATCAATCGAGGTCCGCAAACCCGCCTCAACGCTCATCGTCAAATCTTCCATTTCCAGCGAAACATCGCCGTTGTAACCGGTCATGCGCAGCACCGAGAAAAAGGTTTTCCACCACTGCAGATCCTGGCCGCAGCCGACGGCAACATAATTCCAGGTGCGGTTTTTGGTGTCGGTTACCGGCTTATACTCCAGCAGACCATCAACCTCAGCCAGCCCGCGCTCAATGCGCGCATCTTTGCCATGGACGTGATAGATCGCCCCTTCCAGCTTACGCGCCGCGGCGATCGGGTCTGCGCCCATAGCGATAAGATGGGATGGATCGAGGTTCATACCAATAATATCGCCCACTGCCTGCCGCAGGCGCAGCAACGTGGAGGGGTTATAAACCAGTTGGCTCGGGAACTCCTCCAGCGCAATTTGCGCCACGCCGTGTTCGGCGGCATGGCGGGCGAAATCCTGCCACCATGGAATTGCCACCTGATTCCACTGGTAGTCGATAACACCCGGCATATAGTCCGGCCAGGAGACCGTCGAGGTGATCCAGTTGGGGATTTTATCTTCTGCGCAACCGCCCGGCAGGCCGCTCATCATGACGATTTTCTTGACCCCCAGTTTGCCCGCCAGCTCCAGGGTTTTATAGCTGCTGGCGGTGTGTTTCTCGCCTAATGCGCCCGGCGCCAGCGGGTTACCCGAGCAGTTCAGCGCCACGATTCGCATATCGCGCTTCTCCAGCTCGCCGCGGAATGCCGCCAGCTTCGCCGGGGAGGCCAGCAGTTCATCGGTGGCAACATGCGGACAGGGCGACCAGCCGCCGGCGGTCATTTCAACGCCGCTAATGCCATATTGCTTCACGCGATCGAGCATTTGCACAAAACTCAGTTCGGCAAGAACATCGGTACAGAGTGCCAGTTTCATTTTCTATCCTTCTTTATTTTGTATCGTCGAGGATCCGCATAAACGCTTCTTTGCTGTCGGCCGCGGCCAGCAGCGTCGTTTTGACTTCATCGTCGAGCAGGTCCGCCAGATCGGCGATAACATCGATATGTTGGTTATTGTTTGCCGCCACGGCGACCACCAGAAAAGCCACCTTCCCCTCGCCCCAGCCGACGCCGTCGGGGAACTGAAACAGCTGAAAACCGGTTTGCAGGACCTGCTCGATGCCGTCTTTCGCACAGTGGGGCATGGCCACGCCGGCGCCGAGCCAGGTTGATAGCATTTTTTCCCGTTCAACCATTGAGGCGAAAAAGCCTTCGCCCACATAGCCGCTGGCCTGTAGCGCATCGGCAGCAATA
Source organism: uncultured Klebsiella sp. (assembly GCA_902490055.1). GTDB lineage: Bacteria > Pseudomonadota > Gammaproteobacteria > Enterobacterales > Enterobacteriaceae > Klebsiella. The sequence continues at coordinate 4,727 of CABUCP010000158.1, forward strand.
CGCAGCGCCTTGCGTTTTGAATTCGCCCGACAGCCAATGAAAATGTCGTCTTGCTTCAGGGTTAACATGGTTTTTCTCCGCGCCGATGGCTGATTAACGATACAGCGCCGGGCACTCCGGCAGCGTAACGCGGTGGGTTTGGCCATCACGCAGCGACGCTAAACCAGCATCGCAGACTTTCGCCACCACAAAACCGTCCCACGATGAAGGCCCACTCATTGCGGCCCCTGCGCTGACCCGGTCGACAAAGTGCTGTACTTCTCGGTCATAGGCGGTGGCAAAACGCTCCATACAGGTTTTGGCAATGGCGCGGGCGTAACCCTGTGCCGAACGCGTGGTACATAGCGACTGTTCGGTCAATGCGCTAATCGCATTCTCACCCACCACTTCACAACGGATGTCATAGCCATAATCACAGTTCACAAACAGTTCATCATCGATACGCACGCCGGAGGCAGTTTCAAAAATCACGATCAGCGGATCCTGCAAATGGGCACAGGCGCGACGGGTTTTCTTGCGTGGTTTATCCACGCGCACCGAAACGATATCTTCATTTAGCAGATAGCGAATAATGTCGATTTCATGGGTCGCCGAGTCATTGATGGCCATCTCAAGGGTGTAGCTTTCCGGCACTGAGGCGTTTCGGTGCGCGCAGTGCATGAGCAGAACCTCACCCAACGCGCCGCTATCCAGCGTGGCCTTTAGCTGGTTATAACCGGGGTCAAAGCGGCGCATAAAGCCGAGCTGGAGCAGGCGTTTGCCGTGGGCGACTTCGGCATCAATAACCGCCTGCGCTTCTGCAGCGGTTGGGGTCAGCGGTTTCTCGCAAAACACCGGTTTCCCCAACTTCATCGCTGCGAGGATTTGCTGTTGATGAACCGGGCCGATAGAGCAGATAAAGACCGCATCGACCTCATCGGAGTGGATCATCTCTACGGCGTCATACCATGCCGTAGCGCCATATTCGCGGGCGATACCATCGGTAACTTCGCGGTTGATATCGCATACGGCGCTGACGCGGGCGTTTTTAATCACCGTCCGGAAGCGCTGTAGATGATCGCGCCCAATCATTCCCAATCCAATTAAACCGATATTCACAGTCATATGTTCCTCCATGTCGCTAATTTAGAATCTGAATTTTTGTTCAATTTGCTCAAGGGTTAATCCGCGGGTTTCCGGCAGATATTTCACCAACAGCATCAACATGATCAGGTTGGTGCCAGCAAAGACGCCGAAGGTCATGCCGCCGCCGTAGTGGTTAAGTAAAATCGGGAATACCGACTGGATGATGAAGTCGAAGATCCACAGGCCGAAGACCGCAAATCCCATCCCCAGGCCGCGCATCCGTAGCGGATAAATTTCGGCCAGCATCAGCCAGAAGACCGGCGCTATCCAGCCCTGCATAAAAATCAGGAACACCAGCATTAAGCCAAGGATGATGTAGCTGGCGCCGGCAAAGTTCGCGTGCAGGCTGCTGACGCCTTCAATCGTTTCAAGGTGAAAAAAGAACTTAAACGAGAGGCCGATCGATACCAGGCTGAGAGTGACGCCAATCTGCCCGGTAAAGAACATTTTGCGCCGGGAATGTTTACCGATTAACAGCATGCCCAGCAGTGTCGCCAATATCGAGACCACGCCGTTGGCGACCGCGCCGGTTACCGCAGCGGCATCGCCAAGGCCGGTCGCCTTCAGCACCGTCGGCGCGTAGTACATGATGGTATTAACCCCGGTGACGCGGGTCGCCAGAACGATCATCAGGCCAATCAATATCAATTGAAGAACCCATTTCTTTTTGACCTCGTCAATGAACCTTCCGTGCACCGCACCGGCCTGATTTACCCGCTCGATATCGCGGATTTCCGCTGCCACCTCCTGCGGATGACGCAGCGTTTTCAATACTTCTACCGCCTTATCGGCCCGTCCCTGGCGAATAAAGAAGCGCGGAGATTCCGGCATCATCAACATACCAATCCACAATAGCGCCCCGGGTAGCGCCGGGATCGCCAACATCAGCCGCCAATTGTGCGACATATCGGGATAGAAGTTCACAATTGCGGCATTGACCGAATAAGCCAGAAATTGACCGGTGACGATCATCAACTCATTCACCGTCACCAGCCGTTCACGCTGCGAGGGCCGCGCCAGCTCAGAAATATAGATTGGAACCGTTACGGAGGCGCAGCCCACCGCCAGCCCGAGAATAAAGCGCGCGATAATCATCGACGACATATCCCAGGCGCAAGCGGTACCCAGCGCGCCGAAGATAAAGATAATCGCCACCCAAAGGATATTTTTCCGCCGTCCCTGACGGTCAGAGAGCCAGCCGCCCGCCACCGACCCGATAGCAGCGCCAAACAGTAAAAACGAGGTCACCAGCCCTTCCTGCAGCGGGCTAAGGTCGAGATCGTTTTTCATAAAGATCAGCGCGCCGGAAATCACGCCGGTGTCATAACCAAAGCACAGCCCGCCAATGGTGGAAACCAAGGTTATGAGCCTGATGCGTTTGTCACTTGCCAACTTTC
>CABUCP010000159.1 GCA_902490055.1 uncultured Klebsiella sp.
CGTATCTCGTTGCACGTGACGCTCACGAGGGTCAGACACGTTCAAGCGGTGAACCCTATATCACGCACCCGGTAGCGGTAGCCTGCATTCTGGCCGAGATGAAACTCGACTACGAAACGCTGATGGCCGCACTGCTGCATGATGTGATTGAAGATACCCCCGCCACCTACCAGGACATGGAACAGCTTTTTGGTAAAAGCGTCGCCGAACTGGTAGAGGGGGTGTCGAAACTTGATAAGCTCAAGTTCCGCGACAAGAAAGAGGCGCAGGCCGAAAACTTCCGCAAGATGATCATGGCGATGGTGCAGGATATCCGCGTCATCCTCATCAAACTTGCTGACCGCACCCACAATATGCGTACGCTGGGCTCGCTTCGCCCGGATAAACGCCGCCGCATCGCCCGCGAAACGCTGGAAATTTACAGCCCGCTGGCGCACCGTTTAGGTATCCATCACATTAAAACCGAGCTCGAAGAGCTGGGCTTTGAAGCGTTGTACCCTAACCGCTACCGCGTCATTAAAGAGGTGGTCAAAGCGGCGCGCGGCAACCGTAAAGAGATGATTCAAAAAATCCTCTCTGAAATCGAAGGGCGTTTGCAGGAAGCGGGGATCCCCTGCCGCGTCAGCGGTCGCGAAAAGCATCTGTATTCTATTTACTGCAAAATGGTGCTCAAAGAGCAGCGTTTTCACTCGATCATGGATATCTACGCCTTCCGCGTTATCGTCCACGATCCCGATACCTGCTACCGCGTGCTTGGCCAAATGCACAGCCTCTATAAGCCACGTCCGGGTCGATTCAAAGATTACATCGCCATTCCGAAAGCGAACGGCTATCAATCTTTGCACACCTCGATGATTGGCCCCCACGGAGTCCCGGTCGAGGTACAAATTCGTACCGAAGATATGGACCAGATGGCGGAAATGGGGGTTGCAGCGCACTGGGCTTATAAAGAGCACGGCGGCGAAAGCAGTACTACCGCGCAAATCCGCGCTCAGCGCTGGATGCAAAGCCTGCTGGAACTGCAGCAGAGCGCCGGTAGCTCCTTTGAATTTATCGAGAGCGTTAAATCCGATCTGTTCCCGGATGAGATTTACGTTTTCACCCCGGAAGGGCGCATTGTCGAACTGCCTGCCGGCGCGACGCCGGTAGACTTCGCCTACGCGGTGCATACCGATATCGGCCATGCCTGCGTCGGCGCGCGCGTCGATCGCCAGCCGTATCCGCTGTCGCAGCCGCTGTCCAGCGGCCAGACCGTCGAGATCATCACCGCGCCGGGCGCGCGTCCGAATGCCGCATGGCTGAACTTCGTCGTCAGCTCGAAAGCCCGCGCCAAGATTCGCCAACTGCTGAAAAACCTCAAGCGCGACGACTCGGTAAGCCTCGGCCGCCGACTCCTCAACCATGCGCTGGGCGGCAGCCGCAAGCTGGCAGAGATCCCGCCGGAGAACATCCAGCGCGAACTCGAACGCATGAAGCTGGCCTCGCTCGACGATCTGCTGGCGGAAATCGGTCTTGGCAACGCGATGAGCGTAGTGGTAGCGAAAAACCTGCAGCAGGGCGAAGCCTCTGCCGCACCGGTGCCGACCAATGCGTCGAACCATGGCCATCTGCCGATCAAAGGCGCCGATGGCGTGCTGATCACCTTCGCCAAATGCTGTCGCCCGATTCCAGGGGACCCGATCATCGCTCACGTCAGTCCAGGCAAAGGGTTGGTTATCCACCATGAATCCTGTCGTAACATCCGCGGCTACCAGAAAGAGCCCGAGAAGTTTATGGCGGTCGAATGGGACAAAGAGACCGCGCAGGAATTTATCGCCGAAATTAAGGTGGATATGTTTAACCACCAGGGCGCGCTGGCCAACCTGACGGCCGCGATTAACACCGCCTCTTCCAACATTCAGAGCCTGAACACGGAAGAGAAAGATGGCCGCGTATACAGCGCCTTTATCCGCCTGACCGCACGTGACCGCGTGCACCTGGCGAATATCATGCGCAAAATCCGCGTCATGCCGGACGTGATTAAAGTCACCCGTAACCGAAATTAGCTCTTAGACAAAATTATTCGCATGCATCAAGGCGGCGCCATAAGGGGCGAGGCTCAGGGATGGGCCGAGTAATCCGCAGCGATTAAAGAGGTAATTCGAAGGATGAAATATAATGAATTCACAGCGTTATGCGCGTATCTGCGAGATGCTCGCCAGGCGTCAGCCCGACCTGACGGTCTGCATGGAACAGGTGCATAAACCCCATAACGTCTCTGCGGTCATCCGCACCGCAGACGCCATTGGCGTGCATGAAGTGCACGCTATTTGGCCCAGCAGCCGCATGCGCACCATGGTCTCTGCCGCCGCAGGCAGCAACAGCTGGGTGCAGGTGAAAACGCACCGCACTATCGGCGATGCCGTCAGCCACTTAAAAGGCCAGGGCATGCAAATCCTCGCGACGCACCTTTCCGACAAAGCGATCGATTTCCGTGAAATCGACTATACGCGTCCGACCTGCATCTTGATGGGTCAGGAGAAAACCGGCATTACCCAGGAAGCGCTGGCGCTGGCAGACCAGGACATCATCATCCCGATGGTCGGCATGGTGCAGTCGCTGAACGTCTCCGTCGCCTCGGCCCTTATTCTGTACGAAGCACAGCGCCAGCGGCAGAATGCCGGCATGTATAAACGCGTCAACAGCATGCTGCCGCCGGAAGAGCAGCAGCGGCTATTGTTCGAAGGCGGCTATCCGGTGCTGGCACGCGTCGCAAAACAAAAAGGCCTGCCTTATCCCCACGTCAACGAGCAGGGCGAAGTCGAAGCCGATGCCGCGTGGTGGGCAACCATGCAGGCGGCGAGGTAAATCCAATGTCAGGCCGCCTGTTAGATGCCGTCCCGCTCAACTCGCTGACCGGCGTTGGCGCCGCACAGAGCAGCAAACTAGCGAAAATCGGCCTGCATACGGTTCAGGACCTGTTATTACACCTACCGCTGCGCTACGAAGATCGTACCCATCTGTATCAAATCGGCGAACTGCTGCCGGGCGTTTACGCCACCGTAGAGGGTGAAGTCCTCAACAGTAATATCACCTTCGGCGGCCGCCGGATGATGACCTGTCAAATCAGCGACGGTTCCGGCATCCTGACCATGCGTTTTTTCAACTTCAACGCGGCGATGAAAAACAGCCTGGCGACCGGCCGTCGGGTGCTGGCCTACGGCGAAGCCAAGCGCGGTAAGTTCGGCGCGGAGATGATCCATCCGGAGTATCGCGTGCAGGGCGATATGAGCACGCCGGAATTGCAGGAAACCTTAACGCCGGTCTATCCGACGACCGAAGGCATTAAGCAGGCGACGCTGCGCAAGCTGACCGATCAGGCGCTTGAGCTGCTGGAGACCTGCGCCATTAGCGAACTGCTGCCGCCGGAGCTGGCGCAGGGGATGATGAGTCTGCCGGAGGCGCTGCGTACGCTGCACCGCCCGCCGCCGTCGCTACAGCTCAGCGACCTCGAAAGCGGTAAACATCCGGCGCAGCAGCGCTTGATTCTGGAAGAACTGCTGGCGCACAACCTCAGCATGCTGGCAGTCCGCGCCGGCGCACAGCGCTATCACGCCCTGCCGCTCAGCGCCAACGATACGCTGAAAAATCAGCTACTCGCCTCCCTGCCCTTTAAACCGACCGGCGCGCAGGCGCGAGTCACCGCCGAGATCGAGCGCGATATGGCGCTGGACGTGCCGATGATGCGCCTGGTTCAGGGCGACGTCGGATCCGGTAAAACGCTGGTTGCCGCGCTGGCCGCGCTGCGCGCTATCGCCCACGGTAAACAGGTGGCGCTGATGGCGCCGACCGAACTGCTGGCCGAGCAGCATGCCAATAACTTCCGCAGCTGGTTTGCGCCGCTGGGCATTGAAGTCGGCTGGCTGGCGGGCAAGCAGAAAGGCAAAGCGCGGCAGGCGCAGCAGGACGCTATCGCCAACGGCGAAGTACAGATGATTGTCGGCACCCACGCGATTTTCCAGGAGCAGGTGCAGTTTAACGGCCTGGCGCTGGTTATCATCGACGAACAGCACCGCTTCGGCGTCCATCAACGCCTGGCGCTGTGGGAGAAGGGGCAGCAGCAGGGATTCCACCCGCATCAGCTAATCATGACCGCCACGCCAATTCCCCGCACCCTGGCGATGACCGCCTATGCCGACCTCGATACCTCGGTTATCGACGAGCTACCGCCGGGCCGTACCCCGGTAACCACCGTCGCTATCCCGGACACCCGGCGCAGCGATATTATCGACCGCGTGCGCAACGCCTGTACCCACGAAGGCCGCCAGGCCTATTGGGTCTGTACGCTGATTGAAGAGTCCGACCTGCTGGAAGCGCAGGCGGCGGAAGCCACCTGGGAAGAGCTCAAGCTGGCGCTGCCGGAACTCAATATCGGCCTCGTCCACGGGCGCATGAAACCGGCGGAGAAGCAGGCGGTGATGCAGGCCTTCAAACAGGGTGAGATGCACCTTCTGGTTGCGACCACGGTGATTGAAGTCGGCGTCGACGTCCCTAACTCGAGCCTGATGATTATCGAAAACCCGGAGCGTCTGGGCCTGGCGCAGTTGCACCAGCTCCGCGGGCGCGTCGGGCGCGGCGCCGTCGCTTCCCACTGCGTGCTACTCTATAAATCGCCGCTTTCCAAAACGGCGCAGAAGCGCCTGCAGGTATTGCGCGACAGCAACGACGGTTTCGTCATCGCCCAAAAAGACCTCGAGATCCGCGGCCCGGGCGAACTACTGGGAACCCGTCAGACCGGCAACGCCGAGTTTAAAGTCGCGGATTTGCTGCGCGATCAGGCCATGATCCCCGACGTTCAGCGCATCGCGCGCCATATTCACGAACGCTATCCGCTGCAGGCACAGGCGCTTATCGAGCGCTGGATGCCGGAAACCGAACGCTATTCCAACGCGTAGCGCGTCCTCTTGCCGCGCTACGGGCAACTTTTCTACACAACGAGTGGATTATGAAACGAGAACTGGCCATCGAATTTTCGCGTGTCACCGAAGCCGCCGCGCTGGCGGGCTACAAATGGTTGGGTCGCGGCGATAAAAACACCGCCGACGGCGCAGCGGTTAACGCCATGCGTATTATGCTTAACCTCGTCAATATCGACGGCACCATCGTCATCGGCGAGGGAGAAATCGATGAAGCGCCGATGCTCTATATCGGCGAAAAAGTCGGCACCGGCAATGGCGATGCGGTCGATATCGCCGTCGATCCGATTGAAGGTACCCGCATGACGGCAATGGGCCAGGCTAACGCGCTGGCGGTGATGGCGGTGGGCGATAAAGGCTGCTTCCTCAACGCGCCGGATATGTACATGGAAAAGCTGATTGTCGGCCCGGGCGCCAAAGGCGCCATCGACCTGAATCTGCCGCTGGAAGAGAACCTGCGCAACATCGCCCGCGCGCTGAATAAGCCGCTTGCCGAGCTGACCGTCACCGTACTGGCAAAACCGCGCCACGACGCGGTCATTGCGCAACTGCAGCAGTTGGGCGTGCGCGTATTCGCCATTCCGGATGGCGACGTCGCGGCCTCTATTCTGACCTGCATGCCGGATAGCGAAGTCGATGTGCTGTACGGCATCGGCGGCGCGCCGGAAGGCGTCGTTTCTGCGGCGGTGATCCGCGCGCTGGACGGCGATATGCAGGGCCGCCTGCTGGCTCGCCACCACGTCAAAGGCGATAACGAAGAGAACCGCCGCATCGGTGAAAATGAACTGGCGCGCTGCAAAACGATGGGTATCGAAGCGGGTAAAGTGCTGCGTCTCGACGAAATGGCGCGTAGCGATAATGTCGTGTTCTCCGCCACCGGGATCACCAAAGGCGATCTGCTGGACGGCATCACCCGCAAGGGCAATATGGCGACCACTGAAACGCTGCTGATCCGCGGCAAATCGCGCACCATCCGCCGCATTCAGTCGATTCACTATCTCGATCGCAAAGACCCGGATATCCAGCAGCACATCCTGTAAAACATTTGATCAATCGAGCTTTCCAGCCTTTTCGGGCTGGAAATCTTCTGCCGTCGCGGTAAAGATAGGCTGACGAGACTGAAAGGAGAGACGCAATGGCAAACTGGGTTACAGGTAAAGTTGTCAAAATACAAAACTGGACTGATGCACTGTTTAGCCTCACCGTTCACGCACCGGTTGAGCCATTCACCGCTGGGCAGTTTGCTAAACTGGGCCTGGATGTGGACGGCGAACGCGTGCAGCGCGCCTACTCCTACGTCAACGCCCCCAGCAACCCTGACCTTGAGTTTTATCTGGTGACGGTTCCGGAAGGCAAACTTAGCCCACGTCTGGCCGCGCTGAAGCCGGGAGATGACGTGCAGATTGTCAGCGAAGCCGCCGGCTTCTTCGTGCTGGAAGAAGTGCCGGACTGCGATACGCTGTGGATGCTCGCTACCGGCACGGCGATTGGCCCGTACCTGTCGATTCTGGAAGAAGGGAAAGACCTGGATCGCTTCAAAAACCTGGTGCTGGTGCATGCGGCGCGCTACGCCGCCGACCTCAGCTATTTGCCGCAGATGCGCGAGCTGGAGCAGCGCTACGCCGGCAAATTGCGTATCCAGACCGTGGTTAGCCGCGAGACAGCGGAAGGCTCACTGACTGGCCGGGTGCCGTTCCTGATTGAAACCGGCGCGCTGGAAGAGGCCGTTGGCCTGCCGATGAGCGCCGAAACCAGCCATGTCATGCTGTGCGGCAACCCGCAGATGGTGCGCGATACCCAACAGCTGTTGAAAGAAACCCGGCAGATGACCAAACACCTGCGCCGCCGACCGGGGCATATGACTGCAGAACATTACTGGTAATCAGGCATCCGCTTTCCAGCGGACATCCTGCGTCTCTTTACCAAATTTATTTTCACCCTGGGTGCCGACAAACGCGCCCAGGTCGATCAGCATCATGACGATAATCAGCGTTGGCACAAAGCGCCCGACGCCCCACTGCCAGACCTGCGGCAGCATCGCCCAGTTCCCCGCCAGCAGCATCCACGCCACAATCATCAGCAGCGCCCAGAGGCCGGATTTACCGCGATCGTGCAGGCGTTTCACCACCACCGCCGCCGTCGGCCACAGCAGGCAGACGAGAATAAACGCTGCGGTCTGTAAATTAAGCAAGTTGCTGCCCGCCAGAGTAAACAGCGCGCTCATGGTCAGCACCCAGATAGCCATCCAAATCCAGAAGTCCCGACGGCCAATACGTCCTTTAA
>CABUCP010000160.1 GCA_902490055.1 uncultured Klebsiella sp.
TTAACTAATATATGCAAGATGCACATAATAATTACGATATCACCGACTTTCATGGCGCGCTGTTGGATATCATCAGCGTGATGAACCAACCGCTGCGCGATGAGCAAATATTACAGGCGGCAGGCGTACAGCTTGATCAGATGCTGTTTCCGCTGCTGGTGGCGGTAGGGCGCTATGGCCCGGTGGGTGTAGTTGAACTGGCCGATCATTTGGGCCGCGATTACACCACCGTTAGTCGTCAGGTGAAAAAGCTGGAGGCGCAGGGGCTTGCCTGCAAGCAGGCTAATGCCAAAGACCGGCGGATAAGCGAGGTGACGCTCAGTGAAAACGGGCAGCGGACGATCGACAGCATCGCCGTTGCGCGGCGGCGTTTAATGAATCAGGTACTGGCGGAGTGGTCGGAAGACGAAGTGCTGGCGCTGTTTCGCTTAACGCGTAAATACGCCAACAGTCTGCAGCCAAAATAGCCGCCCGGCGCGAAGCCAGGCGGCAAACGGTCAGGCGGCTTTGGTCGCCGCCTTCAGGCTTTGCACGAAGGCTTTCAACTCTTCGAGCATTTTTTGCGGCTGTTCGAGGTTGCGCTCGATAATCTTGACGATAGCCGAACCTGAAATAGCCCCGGCGGCGCCGGCGTCAATGGCGGCGCTAACCTGCTCCGGCGCGGAAATACCGAAGCCCTGCAGCGGCGGCGCGGCGTTATATTCTGCCAGTTTTTCAATCAGATGATGCAACGGTAGCGCGGCGCGGTTTTCCGCCCCGGTGACCCCGGCGCGCGACAGCAGATAAGTATAACCGCGGCCATAGGAAGCAATCTGACGCAGTAATTCATCATCGGCGTTGGGCGGGCAGATGAAAATCGGCGCGATGTTATGGCGCAGCGCCGCCTGGCGGAACGGCGCCGATTCTTCAACCGGCACGTCGGCGACCAGCACTGAATCCACGCCAACGCGGGCGCATTCGGCATAGAACGCATCGATCCCCGGGCTAAACACCAGATTGGCGTACATCAGCAGGCCGATTGGAATGGTCGGATGCTTGTGGCGGATGGCCGCCAGCATTTCGAAGCACTGCGCTGGGGTCACACCGGCGGCAAAGGCGCGCAGCGCTGCTCCCTGAATCGTCGGGCCATCGGCCAGCGGATCGGAGAAGGGGATCCCCAGCTCAAGCGCGTCGGCGCCGGCTTCAATCAGCGCATCAATGATTTTCAGCGACTGTTCCGGCCCCGGGTCGCCGAGGGTCACGAAGGGAACGAATGCGCCTTCCTGGCGAGTTTTTAATTGTGCAAACAGCGTTTCATAACGTTCCATCAGATTTCCCCTCGCGCTTTCAGGATGTCGTGTACGGTGAAGATGTCTTTATCGCCGCGACCGGATAGGTTAACCACCAGCAGCTGCTCTTTTTCCGGGTTTTCACGCATCATTTTCAGCGCGTGCGCCAGGGCGTGGGAAGACTCCAGCGCCGGAATAATCCCTTCATGGCGGGAGAGCGCTTTAAAGGCGTCCAGCGCTTCGTTGTCGGTGATCGACACATAGTCGGCGCGGCCGGTGCTGTTAAGGAACGCATGCTGCGGCCCAACGGACGGGAAATCCAGGCCGGCGGAGATAGAATACGATTCCTCAATCTGGCCATCGGAGGTTTGCATCATCGGCGACTTCATACCGAAGTAGATCCCGACGCGACCGTGCTTCAGCGGCGCGCCGTGTTCACCGGTTTCGATACCGTGACCGGCAGGCTCGACGCCGATCAGACCCACTTTGGATTCATCGATGAAGTCAGCGAACATGCCGATAGCGTTAGATCCGCCGCCAACGCAGGCGATTACGGCATCCGGCAGGCGGCCCTCTTTTTCGAGGATCTGCGCTTTGGTCTCTTCGCCAATCATGCGCTGGAATTCACGCACGATCGTCGGGAACGGGTGCGGGCCGGCGGCGGTGCCGAGCATATAGTGCGCTTTTTCATAGCTGCCGGACCAGTCACGCAGCGCCTCGTTACAGGCATCTTTCAGCGTGGCGGAACCGCTATGCACCGGGATAACTTCGGCGCCCATCAGGCGCATACGGAAGACGTTAGGCGACTGGCGTTCAACGTCTTTGGCGCCCATATAGATGCGGCATTTCAGGCCGAGCAGGGCGCTGGCCAGCGCCGAGGCGACGCCGTGTTGGCCGGCGCCGGTCTCAGCGATAATTTCCGTTTTGCCCATACGCTTGGCAAGCAGCGCCTGTCCCAGCACCTGGTTGGTTTTGTGCGCGCCGCCGTGCAGCAGATCTTCACGTTTGAGGTACAACGTGGTGCGGGTGCCTGCGGTGAGGTTACGGCATTTGGTCAGCGCCGTTGGGCGACCGGCGTAGTTTTTCAGCAGGTCGGTGAACTCGGCCTGAAACTCAGGATCTTTTTGCGCGCTGACGAAAGCCTCTTCCAGCTGGCGCAGGGCAGGCATCAGGATCTGCGGCACGTACATGCCGCCGAATTCGCCAAAATAGGGGTTCAGTAAAGTGCTCATTATTGCATTGCTCCTTAATATGCGCGCAGCGTCTGGAAAACGGCAGCCACCAGGCTTGCCTCTTTAATACCCGGCTGCGACTCTACGCCTGAATTGAAATCGAGTCCGGCACAGCCGCTTTTCGCGGCCTCTACACAGTTATCGGCGCTAAGGCCGCCAGCCAGCATTACGTTACGCAGGTCCTGACCCTGCAGCAGGGACCAGTCGAAACGCTGACCGCTGCCGCCCTGGCCGTTATCAAACACGTATCTGGCCACGTGGTTCAGATTGCGCGGCGGCAACGTATCGCCGACGCTCAGCGCCTTCCAGATCTGTACCTGCTGCGGCAGGGCCGCGCGCAGGGCGTCAATGTAGGGTTGATCTTCGCTGCCGTGCAGTTGGACGGCTGATAGTTTCAATTTTGCGGCGCGAGCGGTAATTTCCTCGACCGGCGCGTTGCGGAAAACGCCAACGTAGCTCAGCGGGGCGGCGTCGATCACCGCCTGCGCCTGCTGGTCGTCAACGGCGCGCGGCGAGCCGGCAACGAAAATCAGGCCGCCGTAGATGGCGCCGGCTTCCCAGGCCGCCTGCGCGTCCTGCGCGCGGGTCAGGCCGCAGACTTTATTTTCGCCAAGCAGCACGCGCTTCACGGCGGCGCTGAGATCTTGTTGTTCCATTAACGCCGAGCCAATCAGGAAACCATTGGCAAAGTGGCTCAGTTCGCGGACTTCGGCGTAGGTATGAATACCGGACTCGCTGATTACCGTGACATCCGGGCCAAGACGCGGCGCCAGCTGGCGCGTGCGGTTCAGGTCAATCGACATATCGCGCAGATCGCGGTTGTTGATGCCGACGACTTTGGCCTTCAGCGCAATCGCGCGTTCCAGCTCCTCTTCGTTGCTCACTTCGGTCAACACGCCCATGTTGAGGCTGTGAGCGACGGCGGCGAGCTGGCGGTATTGATCGTCATCGAGCACCGAGAGCATCAGCAGACAGGCATCGGCCTGGTAATAGCGCGCCAGATAAATCTGATAAGGATCGATGGTGAAGTCCTTACACAGAATCGGCTGCGGTGCGACCTTGCTAACGATCGGCAGGAAATCAAAGCTGCCCTGGAAATACTTTTCATCGCACAGCACCGATATAGCCGAGGCGTAGTGCTTATAAACCCCGGCGATGGTCGCCGGGTCGAAATCTTCACGAATCAGTCCCTTGGACGGCGACGCTTTTTTGCACTCGAGAATAAATGCGGTGCGGGCGCCGGCCAGCGCATCGTAAAAATGGCGCTCGGACGGTACGACGTCGTTTTGAAAACTGGCTAACGGTTGTTGCTGTTTGCGGGCTTCTACCCAAATCGCTTTGTCGGCAACGATTTTTGCTAAAACGGTCTGCATTATTTACCCTCTTGCCGCTAGTGCGGTCACTCTGTCATAGGCCGCTCCGCTGTGCAGCACATCCAGTACCTGCTGGGCGTTCGCTTTCAGGTCTTCATGCCCGTGTAAACGCATCAACATGGCGACGTTGGCGGCAACGGCGGCCTGGTGAGCGGCTTCACCTTTACCTTGTAGCAAGCGCGTGAGAATGTCACGGTTTTCTTCCGGCGTGCCGCCTGCCAGCTGTTCCTGATGATAAGGCGTCAGGCCGAAGTCGGCGGCGGTCAGCTGATAGCTCTTGATTTCGCCGTTATTGAGCTCGGCGACGACCGTCGGCGCATGTAGCGATACTTCGTCCATACCGCCGCTGTGTACCACCGCGGCGCGTTGATAACCCAGCACGCGCAAGGTCTCGGCAATCGGCAACACCAGTTCCGGGCTGTACACGCCAATTAACGCCAGCGGCGGGTGCGCCGGGTTGATAAGCGGCCCCAGGACGTTAAACAGGGTGCGCGTTTTCAACTGCTGGCGGACCGGCATCGCGTGGCGGAAACCGGTATGGTATTTCGGCGCGAACAGGAAGCAGACTCCCAGTTCATCCAGCGCGGCCCGTGACTTATCGGCATTCATATCCAGGTTGATGCCGAAAGCCGCCAGCAGGTCGGACGAACCTGATTTACTGGAGACGCTGCGGTTGCCGTGTTTCGCCACTTTTAACCCACAGGCCGCGGCGACAAAGGCGCTGGCGGTTGAAATATTAATACTGTTGCTGCCATCGCCGCCGGTACCGACGATATCGGCAAACAGATAATCCGGGCGCGGGAACGGCGCGGCGTTTTCCAGCAGCGCGGTAGCGGCGCCGGCAATTTCCTGCGGTTGCTCACCGCGTACCTTCATGCTCACCAACGCGGCCGCCAGCTGTTCCGGCTTCACTTCGCCGCGCACGACGGCGGAGAACAAAACGTGGCTCTCCTGCTGGCTTAGCGTTTCAGCTTGATACAGTTTTTCCAGAATCGGCTGCACGACGTTGGTTTGCTCCAGCTTCTGCAGCGCCCACGCTAGCGTTTGCTCCAGCAGCAGCGCGCCCTGGGTGGTCAGAATTGACTCCGGATGGAACTGGAAGCCGCAAACGCGATCGGCGTCATGGCGGACCGCCATCACCATGCCGTTGAAATTGGCGTTAATGGTAAGCCCGGCCGGAATATTACTGCCGACCAGCGAATGGTAGCGGGCCACCGGCAGCGGGTTAGTCAGACCGGCGAACATCGCCTGGCCGTCATGCTCGATGCTGGAGGCTTTACCATGGAGGATCTCGCCCGCCTGGCCGACATAGCCGCCGTAGGCTTCCACGATGGCCTGATGGCCGAGGCAAATCCCGATAATCGGCAGCTTGCCGCGCATGCGGGTCAGCAGCTCCGGCATGCAACCGGCTTCACTTGGGGTACCCGGTCCCGGAGAGAGCATCAATACCGGGTTGTCCATGGTGCCAATGCGTTCAATCAGCGCCTGCGCCGGGACGGTATTGCGGTAAATCACCACGTTGTGGCCATTCGCCCGCAGCTGATCGGCAAGGTTATAGGTAAAGGAGTCGATATTATCGAGCAGCAGGATGTCGGCCATTAGAAAGTCTCCTTCGCGTGATGGGCCTGAGCAATGGCGCGCAGCACGGCGCGAGCTTTATTACGGGTTTCATCCGCTTCGGATTGCGGAACGGAATCGAGAACGATACCGGCGCCCGCCTGGACGGTGGCAATGCCATCTTCCACGTAGGCTGAACGGATCACGATGCAGGTATCGAGGTCGCCGTGGGCGGTAAAGTAGCCGACCGCGCCGCCATAGCTACCGCGACGCTTGCCTTCGGCCGCGGCAATCAGCTGCATCGCGCGAACTTTCGGCGCGCCGCTGAGGGTGCCCATATTCATGCAGGCGCGATAGGCGTGCAGTACGTCGAGGTCGCGACGCAGTTCGCCGACCACGCGGGACACCAGGTGCATCACGAAGGAGTAGCGATCGACCTTAGTCAGATCCGCTACGTAACGACTACCCGGCGTGCAAATGCGGGCGAGGTCATTACGGGCAAGGTCGACCAGCATCAGATGTTCGGAAAGCTCTTTATGATCGGTACGCATTTCCAGCTCGATGCGGCTATCAAGATCGCGATCCAGCGAGCCGTCGGCGCGACGTCCGCGCGGGCGGGTACCGGCAATCGGGTAGATCTCAATCTGGCGGTTGACGGCATCGTATTTCAGCGAACTCTCCGGCGAGGCGCCGAACAGGGTGAAATCGTTATCCTGCATAAAGAACATGTAGGGGCTTGGGTTGCTTTTTTTCAGCACGTCATAGGAAGCCAGCGGCGACGGGCAGGGCAGTGAAAAACGGCGTGACGGCACGACCTGGAAAATTTCGCCCGCGCGAATGGCGCGCTGCATTTTGCGTACCACGGCGCCGTACTCTTCATCGCTCTGATCGACATCGCAACGCATTTCAGCAACCGTGGTGACCGGCAGCGGCGCCGGCGGTTCATTCAACTGCTGGCGGAGCTGGGCGATACGCTGCTGCAGGCGCTGTTTTTCATTTTCCAGCGGCGTGAACAGGCTCGCCTGAATGCGGGTGTTTTTGGTCTGATGGTCGATAACCAGTAGCGTTTCCGCCAGATAGAAGCAGTAATCCGGGCAGGCGGTATCGCTAGCAAGCTGCGGTAAATCTTCAAAACCGGCCACCAGGTCGTAAGCAAACAGGCCGCCGAAGAACATCGCTTCGCGTTCTGCCTGCGGGACGCTGACCAGTTCTTGTAACAGGCGGAAGGCGTCAAAGACGGATAAAGAACACAGACGCGCATCTTCATCGAGCAGGGCGCTAACCGGCGGGAAGGTTAATACCCGACTGTTTGGCTGACGTAAATTTTCAATGCCGGAAGGCAGCGCGTTATCCAGCAGTTCAAGCAGCGCTGCGCCGTTTGCCGACAGCGCCTGGATAGTGACGGTATTGCCAAGGGCGGTAATACGCAGCGCGCTGTCGACCAGCAGCAGACTTTTTAAGTCATCTTTACTATCGATATCGGCGGATTCCAGCAGCAGGGTTGCCGGGCGGGCGCCGCACAGTTGGTGGAATAACGCTGTCGGGTTTTCCCGGTAGATGGCGTCGCTGGTGAGAAGCTCGAGCGCTGGTTTTGATGTTTGCATTATCATTCTCGCCTGTTCTGTTCATTATTTTGTTCAAAAAAAAGCCCGCTCAGTGGCGGGCCGGGTATCTGTTTGCTGAGTGCAATACGCGATCACGCCGCCCGCTTCCAGGAGAGACGCCACCAGCTATGAAGAGTCATTAATTGCGTTTTCATCAGAGATACTCGTTGT
>CABUCP010000161.1 GCA_902490055.1 uncultured Klebsiella sp.
GGGGTAGTACATGAACTCTCCTGGATTCCCGGTGTGCAAACCGGGGGCGTATTATGTGCGATCCGCGGGCGAAAGGGAATTGACCTGCGACAAAAAATCAATCATCCGACGCAAACGATTACTTTCATCCCGCCTGTTATGCGCTTTTCGGCAAATTAACGCCGGATAAATCATTTAGGGAAATAAACACGCTCTGTCACACTGCCTGAAAATGTTATCAATTATAGATAAATGCAAACATTTGGTTATAAGGAGAGAGTATGCGTGTCATTACACTCGCGGGCAGCCCCCGCTACCCTTCCCGCTCCAGCGCGCTGCTGGAGTACACCAGAGAGAAGCTCGCCGCCGCCGATATAGAGGTCTACCACTGGCATTTACAGAATTTCGCCCCTGAAGACCTGCTCTACGCCCGCTTCGACAACCCGGCTTTACAGACTTTAAATGAACAGCTTGCCGGCGCCGACGGTTTGATTATCGCCACCCCGGTCTACAAGGCTTCGTTTTCCGGCGCCTTAAAGACGCTGCTCGATTTGCTGCCGGAACGCGCGCTGGAGGGAAAAATCGTCCTGCCACTGGCGACCGGCGGCACCATCGCCCATATGCTGGCGGTCGATTACGCCCTGAAGCCAGTGCTTAATGCCCTGAAAGCGCAGGAGATCCTCCACGGCGTATTTGCCGACGATAGCCAGGTCGCCGACTACCAGCATAAACCGCAGTTCACGCCGAATCTGCAAAACCGTCTCGATCAGGCGCTGGAAACCTTCTGGCAGGCGCTGAATCGCCGCAACAATCGAATCCCCGGCCTAAAGACGCTGCAGGGGGTTGAGCATGCTTAATCCTCTACGCGCCCTGGCCCTCGGCGGCCTGCTTGCGCTTTCCTCTCTGGCTCAAGCAGTTACTCAGGCGCCGGATACCTTACGCATCGGCTACCAGAAAGGCAGCGTCAGTATGGTGCTGGCCAAGAGTCATCAGCTGCTGGAGAAACGCTACCCAGGCACCAAAATCTCATGGGTCGAGTTCCCCGCCGGGCCGCAAATGCTCGAAGCGCTGAACATCGGCAGCATTGATATCGGCAGCACCGGCGATATCCCGCCGATTTTTGCTCAGGCCGCCGGCGCTGACCTTGTCTATATCGGCGCCGAACCGGCAAAGCCGAAAGCGGAGGTGATTCTGGTTGCCGATAACAGCCCAATCAAAAGCGTTGCCGAACTAAAAGGCCGTAAGGTGGCATTCCAGAAGGGTTCCAGTTCGCACAATCTGTTGCTGCGCGCCCTACAGCAGGCTGGGCTTAAATTCAGCGATATTCAGCCGATTTATCTGGCCCCGGCCGACGCCCGCGCCGCCTTCCAGCAGGGAAATGTCGACGCCTGGGCCATCTGGGATCCCTATTATTCTGCGGCGTTACTGCAGGGTGGGGTACGGGTACTGAAGGATGGTAGCGACCTGAAGCAGACCGGTTCGTTCTATCTGGCCGCTCGCCCGTATGCCGAAAAGAACGGCGCCTTTATTGAGGGGGTTCTGGAGACCTTCAGCCAGGCCGATGCCCTGACCATTAGCCAGCGCCAGCAAAGCATTACCCTACTGGCTAAAACGATGGGCCTGCCGGAAGCGGTGATCGCCAGCTATCTTGACCATCGCCCGCCGACCGCAATAACTCCGGTAAGCGCCGAAACGGCCGCTCGCCAGCAGCAAACCGCCGACCTGTTCTACGAGAACAAGCTGGTACCCAACAAAATCACTATTCAAAACCGCATCTGGCAACCCGTCCCCGCACAAGGAGCGAAATCATGAGTCTGAATATGTTCTGGTTTTTACCAACCCACGGTGACGGCCGCTATCTGGGCACCGAAGAAGGCGCGCGTCCGGTTGACCATAGCTATCTGCAGCAAATCGCCCAGGCCGCCGACCGTCTCGGCTTTACCGGCGTGCTCATCCCCACCGGGCGTTCCTGCGAAGACGCCTGGCTGGTAGCGGCCTCAATGATCCCCGTGACCCAGCGGTTGAAATTTCTCGTCGCGCTGCGCCCAAGCGTGGTGTCGCCCACCGTCGCCGCGCGCCAGGCGGCCACTCTCGATCGGTTATCTAATGGCCGGGCATTGTTTAACCTGGTGACCGGCAGCGATCCGGCAGAACTGGCCGGCGACGGCGTGTTCCTCGATCACAGCGAACGCTACGAAGCCTCCGCCGAATTTACCCATATCTGGCGCAAACTGATGGAAGGTGAAACCGTAACTTATCACGGTAAACACCAGCACGTGCGCGGGGCGAAACTGCTGTTTCCACCGCTGCAGCAGCCTCGACCGCCGCTCTACTTCGGCGGATCGTCAGACGTGGCTCAGGATCTGGCCGCTGAACAGGTCGATCTTTATCTGACCTGGGGCGAACCGCCGGAGCAGGTGGCGGAGAAGATTGCTCAGGTGCGCGAGAAAGCCGCGCGTCACGGTCGCCGCGTGCGTTTTGGCATTCGTCTGCACGTGATCGTCCGCGAAACCAATGAAGAGGCATGGCAAGCGGCGGAGAGCTTAATCTCCCATCTGGATGACGAGACCATCGCCCGCGCGCAGGCCGCCTTCGCGCAAACCGATTCTGTTGGCCAACATCGCATGGCGGCGCTGCACAACGGCCGTCGCGACAAGCTGGAAATCAGCCCGAACCTGTGGGCCGGGGTCGGGCTGGCGCGCGGCGGCGCGGGCACTGCGCTGGTTGGCGATGCGGCCACCGTCGCCGAACGTATTAATGAATACGCCGCGCTCGGCATCGATAGCTTTATCTTCTCCGGTTATCCGCATCTTGAGGAAGCGTGGCGAGTCGGCGAACTGCTGTTCCCGCTGCTCGATGTCAATGTGCCGTCCATCCCGCAACCGCAAAATCTGCGTTTGCAGGGTGAAGCGGTAGCCAATGAATTTATCCCGCGTAAAGCGGCGCAGAGTTAAGGAGCGCATCATGGCGATCCCTTCACATAAGCTGCTGCTGCGTCTCGCCCCGTGGTTTTTACCGGTGGGAACGGTGCTGATTTGGCAATTGGCTTCATCCGCAGGCTGGCTCTCGACCCGAATTCTCCCCTCCCCGGAGGGAGTACTGAAAGCATTCTGGACGCTCTCCGCCAGCGGCGAGCTTTGGCAGCATCTGGCGATCAGCTCCTGGCGCGCGCTACTGGGTTTCGCCATCGGCGGATCCATTGGTCTGACGTTAGGCTTAATTAGCGGGCTGTCACGCTGGGGCGAGCGACTGTTGGATACCTCCATCCAGATGCTGCGCAATGTGCCGCACCTGGCCCTGATCCCCCTGGTGATTTTGTGGTTCGGCATCGATGAAAGCGCCAAAATATTCCTCGTGGCGCTGGGGACGATGTTTCCGATTTATATCAATACCTGGCACGGCATCCGCAATATCGATCGCGGGCTGGTGGAAATGGCGCGCAGCTACGGTTTGTCCGGATTCGCCCTCTTCCGCCACGTGATCCTGCCCGGCGCCCTGCCCTCAATTATGGTCGGTATTCGCTTCGCCCTCGGCCTGATGTGGCTGACGCTTATCGTCGCCGAAACCATTTCCGCTAACGCCGGAATCGGCTATCTGGCGATGAACGCCCGCGAGTTTCTGCAAACCGACGTGGTGGTCGTCGCCATTATTCTTTACGCCATTCTCGGGAAACTCGCCGATTTTAGCGCACAGCTGCTGGAGCGCGTCTGGCTACGCTGGAATCCGGCTTATCGTCTTCAGGAGGCCAATGCATGAATACTGCCCGTCTTAACCCCGGCATCCCGCTGCTGCTCAACGGAGTGAGCAAACGCTACGGCGACAACGTCATTCTTAATGCGCTGGATTTGCATATCCCCACCGGGCAGTTTGTGGCGGTGGTCGGGCGCAGCGGCGGCGGCAAAAGTACCCTTCTACGCCTGCTGGCCGGGCTGGAAAAACCCAACGCCGGCGAACTACTGGCCGGCGCGACGCCGCTGGCGCAGATTCAGGACGATACGCGCATGATGTTCCAGGATGCGCGCCTGCTACCGTGGAAGACGGTTATCGACAACGTTGGCCTGGGGCTGAAAGGGCAATGGCGCGATGCCGCCCGCCAGGCGTTGGCCAGCGTTGGGCTGGAAGAGCGGGCCGATGAGTGGCCGGCGGCGCTTTCCGGCGGACAAAAACAGCGAGTCGCGCTGGCCCGCGCGCTGATCCACCGCCCACGCCTGCTGCTGCTGGATGAACCGCTGGGGGCGCTCGACGCCCTCACCCGCCTGGAGATGCAGGAGCTGATCGTTTCGCTCTGGCAGGAATACGGCTTTACCGTCTTGCTGGTGACTCATGACGTCAGTGAAGCGGTGGCGATGGCCGACCGGGTATTATTAATTGAGGAGAAGAAAATAGGTCTCGATTTGAACGTCGATATCCCGCGTCCACGTCGGTTTGGCTCGGCAAAACTGGCGGAACTGGAAGCTGAAGTGCTCAATAGAGTGATGAAGCGCGGCGACAGCGAACGCTCGCCGCGTTTGTTTAGTCATGGCTAAGCAAAATCCCGGCCCGGCTGTAGGTCGGGTAAGGCGTTAGCCGCCACCCGACAAAAAAACGGCACCGCGGGTAGCCCGGATAAGGCGCTTGCGCCGCTATCCGGGATTTGCACCGCCGTTACGCCAGCGCCTTGCTGATTTTTTCGAACAGATCGCCGGAGAGGTTCTCCAGGCCTTTCAGCTGTTCCAGCGCCGCACGCATCATCTCCTGACGCTTGCTATCGTAGCGTTTCAGGCGAATCAACGGCTCAATCAGACGCGACGCCACCTGCGGGTTGCGGCTGTTGAGCTCGGTCAGCATCTCCACCAGGAACTGGTAGCCGCTGCCGTCTTCGGCATGGAACGCCGCCGGGTTACCGCCGGCGAAAGCGCCGATCAGCGACCGCACGCGGTTCGGGTTGCTCATGCTGAACGACCGGTGCTTAAGCAAACCGCGTACCGTCTCAACCACGTTAGCCGCCGGGCTGGTGGACTGCAGGATAAACCATTTGTCCATCACCAGACCGTCCTGATGCCATTTATCGTCGTACTCCTGCATCAGCGCATCGCGGCACGGTAGTTCGGCTGCGACTGCCGCCGCCAGCGCCGCCAGCGCGTCCGTCATGTTATCGGCATGATGGTACTGCGCGCTCACCAGTTTGTCCGCCAGCTCAACATCGCCAAACGCCAGGTAGCGCAAGCAGGTATTACGCAGGGCGCGTTTACCGATATCGGCGTGCTCTACGCGATAGCTATCAAGCTTGTTGGCGTTGTAAATCACCAGCAGTTCATCGGCCAGCTCTTTCGCCAGCGTGCGGGTCAGCGCTTCACGCACCGCCGCAATCGCGATCGGATCGATAATCGCGAACAGCTCGGCGATTTCGTTAGCCGATGGCAGCGTTAAGATCTCCGCCGCCAGCGCCGGATCGATTTTCTCGTCAAGCAGAATAGCGCGGAAAGCATCGGCCACGTGAACGGGCAGCGACAGCGGCTGTCCTTGCTGGTGACGATTAACATTGAGCTTGATGTAGGTCGCCAGCAGGCTCTGAGCGGCATCCCAGCGCGAGAAGTCGTTGCGCGCATGACGCATCAGGAAGGTCAGTTGCTGGTCGCTCCACTTATACTCAAGCTTGACCGGCGCGGAGAATTCGCACAGCAGCGCCGGTACCGGCTGGAAGTAGACGTTATCAAAGACGAAGGTCTGCTCTGCCTGGGTCACGTTGAGCACGTGGTGCACCGGGTGGCCGCCCTTCTGCAGCGGGATCGCTTTACCTTCGTTATCGTACAGTTCGATGCTAAACGGAATGTGCAGCGGCTGTTTGTCGGCCTGTTCCGCAGTCGGCGGCGTACGCTGGCTGATGGTCAACGTATATTGCTCGGTTTCCGGGTTGTAGTCGTCATGGACGGTAACCACCGGCGTACCGGACTGGCTGTACCAGCGGCGGAAGTGCGACAGGTCAACGTTAGAGGCATCTTCCATCGCCTGCACGAAATCATCACAGGTGGCGGCGCTGCCGTCATGGCGTTCAAAGTACAGCTGCATCCCTTTCTGGAAGTTGGCTTCGCCCAGCAGGGTGTGCAACATGCGGATCACTTCCGCGCCCTTTTCATACACCGTCAGGGTGTAGAAGTTATTCATTTCGATAACCATATCCGGGCGGATCGGGTGCGCCATCGGGCTGGCGTCTTCGGCAAACTGCATCCCGCGCATGGTGCGCACGTTATTGATACGGTTGACCGCGCGCGAGCCGAGGTCAGAGCTAAACTCCTGATCGCGGAATACGGTTAGCCCTTCTTTCAGGCTGAGCTGGAACCAGTCGCGGCAGGTAACGCGGTTGCCGGTCCAGTTGTGGAAATATTCGTGACCAATCACCCGTTCAATGTCGAGGTAGTCTTTATCGGTCGCGGTATCGGTGCGGGCCAGCACGTATTTGGAGTTAAAGACGTTGAGGCCTTTGTTCTCCATCGCGCCCATGTTGAAGAAGTCGACGGCGACGATCATATAGATGTCGAGGTCATATTCGAGTCCAAAGCGGGTTTCATCCCACTTCATTGAATTTTTCAGCGAGGTCATCGCCCACGGCGCGCGGTCGAGATTACCGCGGTCAACGTACAGTTCAAGCGCGACTTCGCGCCCGGAACGGGTGGTGAAGGTATCACGCAGCACGTCGAAATCGCCGGCCACCAGCGCAAACAGATAGCACGGTTTCGGGAAGGGGTCCTGCCACTGGATCCAGTGACGCCCATTGTCCAGCTCGCCCTGCGCTACACGGTTGCCGTTGGAGAGCAGGAATGGATATTTCGCTTTATCCGCGATGATTTTGGTCGTAAAACGCGCCAGCACGTCCGGGCGGTCGAGGTACCAGGTAATATGACGGAAGCCTTCCGCTTCACACTGGGTACACAGCGCTTCGCCTGACTGGTAGAGGCCTTCCAGCGCGGTGTTCGCCGCCGGACTAATTTCATTGACGATAGTCAGGGTGAAGCTATCCGGCAAGCCGCTAATCACCAGCTGATTGTTTTCTTCTTTATAGTCGGTCCACGGCTGGCCGTTCACCTGCAGAGAAACCAGGGTCAGGTCTTCGCCATCGAGACGCAATGGCACATCAGACGCAGCCGCGTGACGGGAAACCTTACTCTCGGCCGTGACAACGGTTTTCGCGGCATCCAGGTCAAAGGTCAAATCAATATCGCTAATCAGATAATCCGGCGCACGATA
>CABUCP010000162.1 GCA_902490055.1 uncultured Klebsiella sp.
GCCAGCGCTCTCCTTAATGATGATTTTTTCCGACCTCTGCGTGCGTTCGACGCTCGACGCTTACAGCGAACAGGGCTGGGAGATTTCAGAGCGTAAAAGCGGGTTGGTGCTGCGTACTTTCGTCGCCATCCACCGCAATGGCGACGAACTGGAAATTACGCCGAAAGATTATATCGCCCGCTACAACCAGCTACTTCCGCTCTGATTTTCCCCTTTTATGACCCGCACCTGCGGCGCTGGCGCGCCGTCTTCCTGACGCCAGCAGATGGCTAACTGGAGAAATTGGCAATAAAAAGATACCATGTTAATTCCGACACTATTTTGACCAACTGGCTGGACAACATGCGCTGCTGGTGATCGCATTATCCCCCTCGATGTCGTAAAGGCGGTGGTAAATGTCATTTAATATTAATAAGATAGAGCTCTGCTCTATGTTCAAAAAGAAAATATGCGCCTGAAATTGTCCTCTCTTTTGGCGGCAGCCTCGATGCTGTGCGGGCAGGCTTTTGCCGCGCCGGCCCCGGCGTTGCCAGCCCATGCCGATATTCGCGATAGCGGTTTTGTCTATTGCGTCAGCGGGCAGGTTAATACCTTTAATCCGCAAAAAGTCAGCGGCGGCCTGATTGTCGACACCCTCGCCGCCCAGATCTACGATCGCCTGCTCGACGTCGACCCTTATACCTATCGTCTGGTACCTGAACTGGCGGAAAGCTGGGAGGTGCTTGATAACGGCGCCACTTACCGCTTCCATCTGCGCGATAACGTTCAGTTCCAGAGCACCGACTGGTTTAAGCCGACCCGCGCTTTTAACGCTGATGATGTCATCTTCACCTTCGGGCGCATCTTCAACCGCGACGATCCGTGGCACAGCGTTAACGGCAGTAGCTTCCCCTACTTCGATAGCCTGCAGTTTGCCGACACCGTCGAAAACGTCCGCAAGCTGGATAGTCATACCGTTGAGTTTCGCCTTAAACGCCCGGACGCCTCGTTCTTGTGGCACCTGGCTACCCATTATGCTTCGGTGATGTCGGCAGAGTACGCCGCCCAACTCACTAAAGCCGATCGTGAAGAACAGCTGGATCGCGAGCCGGTCGGCACCGGTCCGTTTAAGCTGGAAGAGTATCGCACCGGGCAATATATTCGCCTGCAGCGCCACTCCGCTTACTGGCGCGGCGAACCGTTAATGCCGCAGGTAGTGGTCGATCTGGGCTCCGGGGGGACCGGCCGCCTGTCTAAACTACTGACCGGCGAATGCGATGTGCTGGCGTGGCCTGCAGCCAGCCAGCTCACGGTGTTGCGCGACGATCCGCGCCTGCGCCTGACCCTGCGCCCGGGAATGAATATCGCCTGGCTGGCCTTCAACACCGCCAAGCCGCCATTGGACAACCCGGAAGTACGCCACGCGCTGGCGTTGGCCATCAATAACCAGCGTCTGATGCAATCTATCTACTACGGTACCGCGGAAACCGCTGCATCCATGCTGCCGCGCGCCTCATGGGCCTACGACAACGACGCTAAAATTACCGAATACAATCCCGCGGAGGCACGCCGTCGCCTGCAGGCGCTGGGGCTGAGTAACTTGACCTTAAAGCTGTGGGTACCGACCAGTTCGCAGGCATGGAACCCAAGCCCGTTAAAAACCGCCGAGCTGATTCAGGCGGATATGGCGCAGGTGGGGGTAAAAGTCATGATTATTCCTGTCGAGGGCCGCTTCCAGGAGGCGCGTTTAATGGACATGAGCCACGATCTGACGCTTTCCGGCTGGGCGACCGACAGTAACGATCCGGACAGCTTCTTCCGCCCGCTGCTGAGCTGCGCGGCGATTGGTTCGCAAACCAACCTCGCCCACTGGTGCAACCGCGAGTTTGATGATGTCCTGCAAAAGGCGCTGATTTCGCAGCAGCTGGCGTCACGCATCGAAGCCTATAAAGAGGCGCAGCATATTCTCGCCCGTGAACTACCGGTGCTGCCGCTGGCCTCCTCTCTGCGGCTGCAGGCCTATCGCTATGATATGAAAGGGCTGGTGCTGAGTCCATTTGGCAACGCCTCCTTCGCAGGCGTATCGCGCGAGAAAGAAGAGGTGAAAAAACCATGATTATTTTTACCCTGCGCCGCCTGCTACTGCTGCTGGTCACGCTCTTTTTCCTTACCTTTATCGGCTTTAGCCTTAGCTACTTCACGCCGCACGCCCCGCTGCAGGGCGCTTCACTGTGGAACGCCTGGCTGTTCTGGTTCAAAGGGGTCCTGCACTGGGACTTCGGCGTCTCCAGCATCAACGGCCAGCTGATCTCCGAACAGCTGAAAGTGGTTTTCCCGGCGACGATGGAGCTATGCATCCTCGCCTTCGGCTTTGCGCTGCTGATCGGCATTCCGGTGGGCATGATCGCAGGGATCATGCGCAACAAGTGGCCGGATACCTTTATCAGCGCGCTGGCGCTGGTGGGCTTTTCCATTCCGGTATTCTGGTTGGCGCTGCTGCTTACGCTGTTCTTCTCGCTGACGCTGGGCTGGCTCCCGGTCTCCGGGCGCTTTGACCTGCTATACGAAGTGAAAACGGTCACCGGCTTCGCGCTAATTGACGCCTGGCTTTCCGATTCGCCGTGGCGCCACGAGATGATCGTTAGCGCAGCGCGCCATATGGTCTTGCCGGTATTAACGCTGGCGGTTGCGCCGACCACCGAGGTGATCCGCCTGATGCGTATCAGCACCAGCGAAGTCTACGACACCAACTACGTCAAAGCGGCGGCGACCCGCGGCGTCACCCGGCGGACGATTCTACACCGCCACGTGCTACATAACGCCCTGCCGCCGGTGATCCCGCGTCTGGGTCTACAGTTTTCCACGATGTTAACGCTGGCGATGATTACCGAAATGGTCTTCAGTTGGCCAGGACTCGGACGCTGGCTAATCAATGCCATCCGTCAACAGGACTACGCCGCGATCTCCGCCGGGGTGATGGTCATCGGCGCGCTGGTGATCATCGTCAACGTCATCTCGGATGTGTTAGGAGCTATGGCTAATCCACTGAAACATAAGGAATGGTATGCCCTACGATAGCGTGTATCTCGAAAAGCGCCCCCCAGGCGCGCTGCGCACCGTATGGCGTAAATTCTACGGCGATACCACCGCAATGATTGGTTTGTACGGCTGCGGCGCGCTGCTGTTGCTGTGCGTGTTCGGCAGTTGGTTCGCCCCGTACGGCATCGATCAGCAGTTCCTCGGCTACCAGCTGCTGCCGCCTTCGTGGTCGCGCTATGGCGAAGTTTCGTTCTTTCTCGGAACCGATGACCTCGGTCGCGACGTGCTGAGCCGTCTGTTGAGCGGCGCGGCCCCCACCGTCGGCGGCGCTTTCGTCGTCACCCTTGGCGCAACGCTGTTCGGCCTGGTGCTTGGCGTTATTGCCGGCTCTACCCATGGCCTGCGCTCGGCGGTGATGAACCATATTCTTGATACCTTGCTGTCGATTCCGTCGCTGCTGCTGGCGATTATCGTTGTCGCCTTCGCCGGGCCGCACCTCAGCCATGCGATGTTCGCCGTCTGGCTGGCGCTGCTGCCGCGCATGGTGCGTTCGGTCTATAGCCTGGTGCACGACGAACTGGAAAAAGAGTACGTCATCGCCGCCCGCCTGGATGGCGCCTCGACGCTGAACATTTTATGGTTTGCCGTCCTGCCGAATATCACGGCCGGGCTGGTAACGGAAATCACCCGCGCGCTGTCAATGGCGATTCTCGATATCGCCGCGCTGGGCTTTCTCGACCTCGGCGCCCAGTTGCCGTCCCCGGAATGGGGCGCGATGCTTGGCGACGCGCTGGAGCTTATTTACGTTGCGCCCTGGACGGTGATGCTGCCAGGGGCGGCTATCATGCTAAGCGTCCTGCTGGTCAACCTGCTGGGCGACGGTATCCGCCGCGCAATCATCGCCGGGGTGCAATAATGCCGTTACTTGATATTCGTAATTTAACTATTGAATTCAAAACTAACGAAGGTTGGGTAAAAGCCGTCGACCGCGTCAGCCTGACGCTGGCGGAGGGCGAAGTCCGCGGTCTGGTCGGCGAATCCGGCTCCGGCAAAAGCTTAATCGCTAAGGCTATTTGCGGCGTCACCAAGGACAACTGGCGGGTGACCGCCGACCGCATGCGCTTTGATGATATCGACCTGCTACGTTTGTCCAACCGCGAGCGCCGCAAGCTGATTGGTCATAACGTATCGATGATTTTCCAGGAGCCGCAGTCCTGTCTCGACCCTTCCGAGCGTATTGGTCTGCAGTTGATGCAAAATATTCCCGGCTGGACCTTTAAAGGCCACTGGTGGCAACGCTTTGGCTGGCGCAAGCGCCGTGCCATCGAACTGCTGCACCGGGTGGGGATTAAAGATCACAAAGACATTATGCGCAGCTTCCCCTATGAACTGACCGACGGCGAATGTCAGAAGGTGATGATCGCCATCGCGCTGGCCAACCAGCCGCGCCTGCTGATCGCCGATGAACCAACCAACGCCATGGAGCCGACGACCCAGGCGCAGATCATTCGCCTGCTGACCCGCCTGAACCAGAACAATAACACGACCATTTTGCTGATAAGTCACGACATGCAGATGCTCAGCAAATGGGCGGATAAGATTAACGTCATGTATTGCGGGCAAACGGTGGAAACCGCCCCCAGCGAAGAGCTGGTGACCATTCCGCATCACCCCTATACCCAGGCGCTCATTCGCGCGATCCCGGACTTCGGTAGTTCGATGCCGCACAAAAGCCGGCTCAACACCCTGCCCGGCGCGATCCCGCTGCTGGAACAGCTGCCGATCGGCTGCCGGCTGGGGCCGCGTTGCCCCTATGCCCAGCGCGAGTGTATCGTCACGCCGCGTTTGACCGGCTCGCGTAATCATCTGTACGCCTGCCATTTCCCGCTGAACATGGAGAAAGAGTGAAATGGTCGAAACATTGCTGGAAGTACGCAATTTAAGTAAGACCTTTCGCTATCGCACCGGCTGGTTCCATCGTCAGACGGTTGAGGCGGTGAAGCCGCTGAGCTTTACCCTGCGCGAACGGCAGACGCTGGCAATCATCGGTGAAAACGGTTCGGGAAAATCGACGCTGGCCAAAATGCTGGCCGGGATGGTGGAGCCCACGACCGGCGAACTGCTGATTGACGACCATCCGCTGGAGTTTGGCGACTACTCGTTCCGCAGCCAGCGTATTCGCATGATTTTCCAGGATCCATCAACCTCGCTGAATCCGCGTCAGCGTATCTCGCAGATCCTCGATTTCCCGCTGCGTCTCAATACTGACCTCGAACCAGAAGCGCGGGAAAAGCAGATTATCGAAACCATGCGTATGGTCGGCCTGCTGCCGGACCACGTCAGCTACTATCCGCATATGCTGGCGCCGGGGCAAAAGCAGCGTCTGGGGCTCGCCCGTGCGCTGATCCTGCGCCCGAAGGTGATTATCTGCGATGAAGCGCTGGCCTCTCTGGATATGTCGATGCGCTCGCAATTGATTAACCTGATGCTGGAGCTACAGGAAAAACAGGGGATTTCCTACATCTACGTGACCCAGCACCTGGGAATGATGAAACATATCAGCGATCAGGTACTGGTGATGCACGAAGGTGAAGTGGTTGAGCGCGGCAGCACCGCCGACGTCCTGGCTTCGCCGCTGCATGAGCTGACCAAGCGGCTAATTGCCGGCCACTTTGGCGAAGCGCTCACCGCCGACGCATGGCGCAAAGACGGCAAGTAATCGTCATGCTTTGAGGGGCGGCACGTCGGCCGCCCCTTAACATTACTGCGGAAACACGCTTTGCGCCGGCAGCGGACGGCGATCAAAACGACGCAGCGCGTAGTACAACAACCCGGTACCAAACCAGCCAATCATCCACGACACATCATTACCGGCGAAAATCCAGGTCAGCGAACCATGGAACAGCGGGTTCTCAATGAACGGCAGTTGGATCAGCACGCCGACGATATAGATAGTAATCGCGTACATATTCCAGAAGCCGTAGCGCTGGCGCGGATCGCTGAGCGCCGGAATATCAACCGCGCCTTTGGAAATGAGATAGTAATCAGTCAGGCTGATGGCGCTCCACGGCACGAAGAAAGCCAGCAGGAATAACAGGAAGTGGGTGAAATTCTTGAGGAACGCCGGTTCGCTGAGCAGCGCAATCACGCAGGAGGCCGCCACCATCAGCACCACAAACGCAATCCGGCATTTCTGCGACAACACGGTCTGGCGACGGAAGCCGGAAACAATTGTCGTCAGGGACATAAAGCTGCCGTAGGCATTGAGGGTGGTAAAGGTAATTTTGCCAAAACAGATAGCGAAGTAGATAACCATCGCCAGCACCTGACTCTTACCTAATCCCACCAGGTAGCTCACCTCATGACCCGGGAAAGCGCTACCGGCGATCGCCGCGGTAAACACCCCCAGCGTCATTGACGCTTGCGTTCCCAGCACGGTACCAAAGAATACCGAGCAGAACGTTTTACTCGCCGAGACATCGCGCGGCAGGTAGCGGGAATAATCAGAGACATACGGACAAAAGGCAATTTGCCACGATGAGGACAGCGACACCGCCAGTAAGAACATCGGCAGCGAGAAATGATTATCTTGCGCGATGGCGCGGAGATCGGCCGACATCAGCAGCGTCAGGAACAGATAAACAAAAGCCAGAATACCGACAATACTCGCCAGTTTCCCCAACTTATGGATGACCTTATAGCCGAGTACCGCGATAACAATGATAATGGCGCTGAATAACAGCATGCCGACCAGGTTGCTGACTGACAGCAGTTTCGCCATCGCCTGCCCGGCCAGTACCGTACCGCTGGCGGAGAAACCGATATACATCACGCACACTAACACCAGCGGCACCACTGCGCCGAAGACGCCGAACTGCGCGCGGCTGATGATCATCTGCGGCAGCCCCAGCCGCGGCCCCTGCAGAGCGTGCAGCGACATTACCGCCGCGCCCAGCACCTGTCCAAGCAGTAGACCTATCAGCGACCACACCACGTCGCCGCCCAGCACCACCGCTAAAGCGCCGGTGACGATAGCGGTAATTTGTAAGTTACCGCCAAACCACAGAGTAAACTGACTAAAGGGATGCCCATGCCTTTCGCGATCGGGAATGTAATCTATCGACCGGGTTTCGCTTAATCCCGCATTATTATTT
>CABUCP010000163.1 GCA_902490055.1 uncultured Klebsiella sp.
TTAAGAGAAAAGCGTAGTTCATTTGGCCGTTGAACGAAAAAAGAAAAGGCCGATTAATCGGCCTTTCGGTATGTCGTGCGCTTGAAACCAGCTGCCGCTGGATATTAATCGCGATTACAGCAGTTCAAACTCGCTCTGCTTAACGCGGGCGGAATCGACGCCGATAAAGACGTTAAATTTGCCCGGTTCAGCGACGTATTTCATCTGCTGGTTCCAGAACTTCAACCCTTCGACATCAATCGGGAAGCTGACGGTTTGCGTCTCACCCGGCTTGAGGTTCACCTTCTTAAAGCCGCGCAGCATTTTCACCGGGCGGCTCATCGAGGCGGTGACATCCTGCAGATACAGCTGGATCACCGTCGCCCCTTCGCGTTTGCCGGTGTTGGTCACCTGCACGCTGGCGGTTACGCTGCCATCGCGCGGCATCGTCGGCGCCGACATTTTGACCTCGGAAACGCTAAAGGTGGTGTAGCTTAACCCGTAGCCAAACGGATACAGCGGGCCGTTCGCTTCATCGAAATAACGCGAAGTATATTTATTCGGCTTTTCCGGATTATACGGGCGGCCGGTATTCAGGTGACTGTAGTAGGTCGGGATCTGTCCGACCGAACGCGGGAAGGACATCGGCAGCTTGCCGGACGGGTTGTAATCGCCAAACAGCACATCGGCGATCGCATGGCCGCCTTCGGTGCCGGCAAACCAGGTCTCCAGCAGCGCATCCGCCTGCTGATCCTCTTTCACCAGCGCCAGCGGACGACCGTTCATCAACACCAGCACCAGCGGTTTACCGGTGGCTTTTAGCGCGCTTATCAGGTCACGCTGGCTTTGCGGTAACGTAATATCAGTCCGGCTGGAGGCTTCATGCGCCATCCCCTGCGCTTCGCCCACCACGGCAACGACCACATCAGACTGTTTAGCCGCCGCAACGGCTTCATCAATCATCGCCTGCGGCGAGCGCGAGTCAACCTGCACCGCTTTCTCATACAGATTAAGGAAATCGACAATGCCCTTATCGTCGGTGACGTTGGCGCCTTTGGCGTAAATCACTTTACCTTTATCGCCCAGCGCTTCTTTAATCCCCGTTAGCACGGTGACCGACTGATCGGCCACGCCCGCCGCCGACCAACTGCCCATCATATCGCGCTTGCTGTCGGCCAGCGCCCCCACCACCGCAATAGTGCCGGACTTTTTCAGCGGCAGCGTATCAAGCCGATTTTTCAGCAGCACCAGGCTTTCCCGCGCCACTTCGCGCGCTTCTTGACGATGCAGACGGCTTTCGGCATTGGTGTCCTGCGGGTCGGACGCTTTAGCGCCGAGGTGACTGTACGGATCGTTAAACAGGCCCATGTCATATTTCACGTTGAGCACGTGGCGAGCGGCGTCATCCAGTTCAGCCATCGTCACCTTACCGGACTTCACCAGCCCCGGCAGATATTTGCTGTAGTACTCATCGCTCATGCTCATGTTGATACCGGATTTCAGCGCCACGCGCACCGCGTCTTCCGGGTCGGCGGCGACGCCGTGTTTAATCAGCTCTTTGATGGCGCCATGGTCGGAAACGGTGATGCCTTTAAAGCCCCACTGGTCGCGCAATACGTCTTTCAGCAGCCAGGAGTCAGAAGTAGCCGGCGTGCCGTTCAGCGAGTTCAGCGCCACCATCACCGCGCCGCTGCCGGCGTCGAGCCCGGCTTTATACGGCGGCATATAGTCGTTGAACAGGCGCTGCGGGCTCATATCGACGGTGTTGTACTCTTTACCACCCTCCACCGCGCCGTAGGCGGCAAAGTGTTTGACGCTGGTCATCACCGAATAACGGTCTGCCGGGCTCTTTCCCTGCATCGATTCCACCATCGCCTTGCCCATCACCGTGGTCAGCCAGGTATCTTCGCCAAAGCCTTCAGAGGCGCGGCCCCAGCGCGGGTCGCGGGAGACATCAACCATTGGCGCCCAGGTCATGTTCAGGCCATCGTCAGCCGCTTCATAGGCCGAAATGCGCCCGACGGTATTCACCGCATCAAGGTTAAAAGAGGATGCCAGGCCGAGGCTAATCGGGAAGACGGTGCGCTGGCCGTGCAGCACGTCGTAGGCGAAGAACAGCGGGATCTTCAGGCGGCTTAACTGCATCACCTGATCCTGCATCGCGCGGATATCCGGGCGGGTGACGGTATTAAAAATCGCCCCCACCTGGCCGTCCTTAATCATTTCGCGGATCGCCTCTTTCGGGTTATCCGGACCGACGCTGATTAAGCGCAGCTGGCCGATTTTTTCATCGACCGTCATTTTTTTCAGCAGCTCAGTAACAAACGCATCCCGCGCCTCGGGCGTCAGGGGATGGTTGCCAAACAGTTCATCGGCCAACGCCGGTTGTAGCGCCAGGCTCACGGCGACGCCAACAGTACACAACCATTTCATTATTATGTATCCCTCTTTGATTCGGT
The DNA here is from genome assembly GCA_902490055.1 of uncultured Klebsiella sp. GTDB lineage: Bacteria > Pseudomonadota > Gammaproteobacteria > Enterobacterales > Enterobacteriaceae > Klebsiella. The sequence continues at coordinate 2,439 of CABUCP010000163.1, forward strand.
GCGGATAGTCCGGCGAAAACATAGCAAAAACCGAAGTTTGCCATATATATAAACAACGCGCCCGTAGCTAAGAGCGGTATAGCTTTCCTGCCCCCACAAGGAGTGAATTATGTCATCTGCAACAACAACAAATAACCATCCCTTTTTGGCGGAACTGGCGCGACTGGTTGGCTCCTCACATCTTCTGACCGATCCGGCGAAAACCCAGCGCTACCGTAAAGGCTTTCGATCCGGCCACGGCGACGCGCTGGCGGTGGTGTTCCCCGGTACCCTGCTCGAACTGTGGCGGGTGCTGAGCGCCTGTGTGCAGGCGGACAAAATTATTCTGATGCAGGCGGCAAATACCGGCCTGACCGAAGGCTCCACCCCGAGCGGTAACGATTACGACCGCGAGATCGTCATTATCAGCACCCTGCGTCTCGATAAGTTACACCTGCTGGATAAAGGCGAACAGGTACTGGCCTACCCGGGCACCACCCTCTATTCACTGGAAAAAGCGCTTAAGCCGCTGGGCCGCGAGCCGCACTCGGTGATTGGTTCTTCTTGCATCGGCGCGTCCGTTATCGGCGGTATCTGCAACAACTCCGGCGGCTCGTTGGTACAGCGCGGCCCGGCGTATACCGAAATGTCGCTGTTCGCGCAGATTGACGGCGATGGCAAACTGAAATTAGTTAACCATCTGGGAATCGATCTGGGCTCGACGCCGGAGCAAATCTTAAGCCGCCTCGATGATGATCGCATCAAAGATGAAGATGTCCAGCACGACGGCCGCCACGCTCACGATCACGATTACGTCACCCGCGTACGCGATGTTAACGCCGACACCCCGGCACGCTATAACGCCGATCCGGACCGCCTGTTTGAATCTTCCGGCTGCGCTGGCAAACTGGCGGTCTTCGCCGTGCGCCTCGATACCTTCCCGGCGGAAAAGCGCCAGCAGGTATTCTATATCGGCACCAACCAGCCGGAAGTATTAACCGAAATTCGCCGCCATATTCTCGCTGAATTCAATAATCTGCCGGTGGCCGGCGAATATATGCACCGTGATATTTACGATATCGCCGAAAAATATGGCAAAGACACCTTCCTGATGATCGATAAGCTCGGCACCGACAAAATGCCGTTCTTCTTCACCATGAAGGGGCGTACCGACGCGATGCTGGAAAAAGTTTCGCTGTTTAAGCCGCACTTCACCGACCGCTTTATGCAGAAACTTGGCCACGCCTTCCCGGCGCACCTGCCGGAGCGCATGAAAACCTGGCGTGATAAATACGAACATCACCTGCTGCTGAAAATGGCCGGCGACGGGATAGAAGAAGCGCAAAGCTGGCTCACGACGTACTTCCAGCAGGCAGAAGGCGATTTCTTTGCCTGTACCGCGGAAGAAGGTAGTAAGGCATTTCTGCACCGCTTCGCCGCCGCCGGCGCGGCCATCCGCTATCAGGCGGTACATGCCGACGAAGTGGAAGATATTCTGGCGCTGGATATCGCGCTGCGCCGCAATGATGACGAGTGGTTCGAGCATCTGCCGGCCGATATCGACAGCCAATTGGTCTATAAGCTCTACTACGGCCACTTTATGTGCCATGTCTTCCATCAGGATTACATCGTGAAGAAAGGGGTCGACGCCCACGAGCTGAAGGAGAAAATGCTGGCACTACTGAAGGCGCGCGGCGCGCAGTACCCGGCGGAGCATAACGTCGGGCATCTGTACGAAGCGGCGGATAGCCTGAAACGCTTCTATCGCCAGAATGACCCGACCAACAGCATGAATCCGGGTATTGGCAAAACCAGCAAACAAAAATACTGGGGCGAGCCGCAGAACCCGCCTGAACCACAATAATCCGCTCGGGGACTATTCAGCCGCGGGGCTTCTGTATTACGCTGCACGCCGGAGAAAAAGACTCTCCGGCCAAATAGCTTGAGGAGCCCCCATGTCCGCCAAGGATAAGTTACAAGACGCCGACTTAGAGATCCGCGAAGCGCTGCCCGATGACGCGCACGCGATTGCCGCGCTATACGTCTGGCACGTGCTGAACGGCCGCGCCTCGTTTGAAGAGATCCCCCCCACCGTCGACGAAATGCGCAAGCGAATTAAAACCGTGCGCGATAACGGGCTTCCCTGGCTGGTCGCGCTGTGGCGCGGCACCATTGTCGGTTACTGCTACGCAACCTTTTACCGCCCTCGTCCGGCCTATCGCTATACCCTGGAAGAGTCGATTTATGTCGAATCCGGCATGGGCGGCCACGGCATCGGCAGCGCGCTGCTGACGCGTCTGATTGCGCAGTGTGAACAAGGTCCGTGGCGGCAGATGCTGGCGATTATCGGCGATGGCCACAACAATGCCCGCTCGATTGCCATTCATAAGAAGTTTGGTTTTACCGTTGCCGGGCAGCTGCGCAGCGTCGGCTATAAGATGGGTGACTGGCGCGATACCTTGATTATGCAGCGCCAGCTCGGCGACGGGGACTGGACGCTTCCGGAGTAATATCAACATCCCCGGCTCGCGGCGTAAACGCTTTAACCGGGCTACCGTGCAGCGTAGTTGTGTAAGTACTGTTATCGATTTACAACTATTTCGATTCGGGGAAAACGTTTGTTCTGTGTTAATTCAGAGCACATTGCGCTCCCGATATTTCTTCTGCGTTATGTCTCTCATGGCGCAGGGAGCGCACAGGGGGCGGCCAGTCGCCGCCGCCCCCTGTACCCCCGGGCTCTGGCCGCCAAAATCGCCACTTCGTGGTGCCTTCGACTTATCCCTGCAGGCTTCGGGTCGGGCCGAGGCAGCGTCCCTGCAAATCACGGCCCTCAGCCCGCATCCATGCGGGCTGCCCCGGCCTTCCGGGAACGTCTCAGCGATTTTGAGGCCACCAACACCAGCAGTTTCAGCCAGCATCGTTGCCGTTGTAGCGGCGCCATCCGGAGAAGTACAGATTAATCGTTCTGCGCGGTCTGCGCGCCGCCTTTCAGCATCGCTTCCGCCATCTGCGCTTCACGTTGCTTTTTATAGCTCAGCGCCGAGGCCGGAACCGGCATCACCTTCCCGGTTTCGATCCAGGTGCGTAAACGGCTGGCATCCGCAAAGTGGGTATATTTACCAAACGCATCCATCACCACCAGCGCCACCGGGCGTTGGTTAATCACCGTGCGCATGATCAGGCAGTGGCCGGCGGCGTTAGTAAAGCCGGTTTTGGTCAGCTGAATGTTCCAGTTATCGCGATACACCAGGTGGTTGGTATTGCGGAACGGTAGCGTATAAGCCGGATGCGCGAAGGTGGCGGTATCTTCTTTGGTGGTGCTCAACTGGCCTATCAGCGGATACTGCTCGCTGGCGATCAGCAGCTTGGTCAGATCGCGGGCGGTAGAGACGTTATGCACCGACAGGCCGGTCGGCTCCACGTAGCGGGTATGGGTCATCCCCAGCGCCTGCGCTTTGGCGTTCATCGCGCGGATAAACGCGTTGTAGCCGCCCGGGTAGTGGTGTGCCAGGCTCGCGGCTGCGCGGTTTTCCGAAGACATCAGCGCCAGCAGCAGCATATTGCGGCGGCTGATTTGGCTATTGAGGCGTACGCGGGAATAGATACCTTTCATCTCCGGCGTCTGGCTAATATCAACGGTCAGCATCTCATCCAGCGGCAAATGGGCATCCAGTACCACCATCGCGGTCATCACTTTGGTGATCGACGCCATCGGGCGTACCAGATCCGGCTGGCTGGCGTAAATGATTTTTTTCGTCGCCAGATCGACGATCATGGCGCTACCGGAAGCGATGTCCGGCTGCGAGGCGACCGCCGTCGGGGTGGTTTTTGCTAGCGCCTGGGGCGCAAAAGGCACAGCCAGCAGCAAAGTCAGGCTGAGCAAAGAAACTCGAAATTTCGGCATCATGGGCATTCTGAAAAGTATTTTTGCACGCTATGGAACGTACGCCGCGGCGTCAAGTGGCCAACGCCGCTGGCAAACGCAATCATACCGCGCCAGAACGCACTGTGGCTAATAAGAATAGTGAGCAAATGCTGCATTGCCGACATAATTATTCATATCTGCCGGCAATGCATTTGCTTGTCAGAAGAGTCGGTAGCCGTAGCCCCACAGCACCACGGTGATGGCCAGCAGCACTTCCAGCACCAGCACCCCGATAGCCAGGGTTGAGCTGGCGAAACTGAGCCCCTCTTCCTTGTTAATGCTCAGGAAAGTCGGAATCCCCAGATACAGCAGATAACCGGTATAAAATAGCGCGACGGTACCAATCAGCGCGCACAGCCATACCAGCGGATACAGCGCGACGATCCCGCTTAAAAACAGCGGCGTCGCAACATAGCCGGCAAAAACCATACAGCGTTTCAGCGACGGCTGCTGTGGATAGCTGCGGGCCATCCACCAGATAACCCGCCCCATCACCGCCACCCCGGCCAGCATCACGGCGTAAAACAGTACCGCCAATATCAACCCGGTCATCAGTGAAAGTTTAATCACCGTGCCATCGCCGAAGTTCCAGCCTAGCTGCGTGGTACCGATAAAAGCGCAGATAACCGGAACCGCCGCCATGACCAGCACATGGTGCGTATAGTGGTGCGAGATAGTCTCATTTTCACTCTTGATCACGCTCATCTCTTGGTTAGGATGAGAGAAGAGTCCCCAGACATGGTTCATAGCGTCCCCCTTGTCACGGCTTCGTACAGCACTATTCCAAGTATAATTCACTCTGTAGATTATTTTGTGTACAGCG
>CABUCP010000164.1 GCA_902490055.1 uncultured Klebsiella sp.
TTGGCTGAGGTCCGCGAGCTGGCGCAGTCGATCCTTGAAAACGCGCGCGTGATTCTGATTAATAACGACTACCCGCTGTCGATCAGTATCGGCGTCGGTATGCGTGAAAAAGAAGAAGCGCAGGACGTCTTTATTAAGAAAGTCGATGAAGCGTTATACCGGGCGAAAAATAATGGCCGCGGCCGCGTGGAGTGGGCGGAGTAAATTAAGCTGCAGGCCCTGAAGTTATTCAGGGCTGGTAAGCCCAAAATGATTATCCCTGCTGTGCGCTGCGGCAGTGACGACGATATTCCGAGGGAGAACGCTCGGTATTTCGTTTAAATACCCGGCAAAAGTAGTTGCTATCCACAAATCCGCAATTATGCGCGATTTCTTTCACTTTTAAGTCATAGCCGCGCAGGAGTTGCTTAGCTTTTTCCAGCCGAACCGCGGTTAAATATTCATTAAACCCGACCGAACCTGATTTCTGGAATATATGTGAAAGATAGTTAGGAGTAATGTGAAATCGTTTGGCGACCGACTCTCGGGTAAGCGGTTGGCTTAGATTTTCCTGCAGATAATCCTGAACCGCGAGGAATAGATCGCGGCTGCGGCTAACGCGCATCTCCAGCCCCACAAGCTGCTCAAGACAGTGGCTTAACAGAGCGGTGACCACCAGGCGGGCGGTGATTGGGTCAGGCTGCAGGCTGACCTCATTCAGCGCCAGCAGTAGGTAAGAGCCGACGCGGGGCCCCAGTCGGGAGACGTTTTGCTTTTCAGTATGCAGCTTTTTACCGTCCCAGCGCTGGATGCAGAAGCCGAGCTTCTGGCGACCAAACAGAATACTGAGAGTGGCGGCGGGCCCGGCCCACTTCGGTAGCGTCCATTTTCCTGCCTGTACGTAGAGAACCTGTGCAGTGGCTAATACCGACGCCGAGAACGGTAGCCCTTGCTCATGAAGCTCCCCTTCGAGGACGATCTCCAGGCGCGGAAAGGGGACTTTAAAGGCCAGCGCCGGTTGCGGAATATCCGGTTCCGGAAAGCGCACCTGCAGCCTATCTTTTTGATTAACTAAACGATTTAGAATACCGGCCAGATCATCAATCATCCCATCGACCCTGAAATTAAAATATCCTGTTGATTATAATCTAGTTTATCTTGTTGAGCCGCATTTAACGCGCCGCATTGTGGGCTGATAAATCGGATGAATATTTGCCGCAAATTAACCGCGCGGTAGATATTGATGACCATCACACTTTTGCTTCTGGTGTACGGAAGTCCAGTTTTTCGTAGTTTTGCCTTCCTGCCATTCTGTTAGCCGCATCGTAGAGTTTGATTGTGTTATCGAAAAGTTAAAAGGAACGATATATGGACTCACAATCGGCAGTATATCTGGATGCGCTGGGCGCAAATTTGACGCTAAGCGAGCAAATGAAACGCGAGCTCGATACGCTTGGCTATACCGTGGTGCGCAACGTCGTTGATCCGCAGTGGTTGAGTGAAATGCGCCAACTGATTGACGCGCTGGTTGAACGCGAAGGCGATAATTTGGCAATTGAACACCATCAGGAGGCGACGGCGACGCGAATTGCTAACCTGATCAATAAGGGCGTTATCTGGGAGAAGGTGTGGTCGCACCCGCTTATCCTCTCTGCCTGCCGCTATATTTTCAACGGTGATTTTAAAATCTCCAGCCTCAATGCTCGTGAGGCGTTATACAACGGCGGCCATCAACCGCTTCATGCCGACTGGAAAAAGCCGCGCCCGGATTTCCCGAAAGTGCATCTGGTCAATACTATCTGGGCTATCGATGATTTAAGCGCCGCCAACGGCGCGCCGCGAATTATTCCTGGCACACATCAGCGCGCGGAACTGCCGGAAGAGGTGCTGGCTGACCCCGAGTTGACGCATCCTGATGAAATCGTTTTCGCCGCGCCGGCCGGTAGCGTGATGATCTACAATGCGCATGCCTGGCACGGCGGTACCCGCAACCGTGAAGGTAGCAGAAGGCGTGTGCTGCACGGTTTGTATATTGACCGCGCGGACGCGCCGCAGCAGGACCAGCAGCGTTGGCTGACTCCGGAAACCGCCAGCCGCCTGACGCCAGCGCAAAAGTGGTTGCTCGGGGTGGATTAAACGCAGGCGCCGGTCAGGGGATTTCCAGATAGACGACCGGCTTTTTCATGATGCCTTTAATGGCTTCGACAACCTGCTGCGGCTGCAGCAGGAAGGTGGTAATGCTGGTTTTAATCGTGCGGATGCCGCTGAAGCGTTTGGCGCCGTCGATTTCGATATCGGTCACCAACAGCGCCACCGTAGCGTGGGTAATATCCTCTTCGCTAATACGATTTTCCACACCGAGCGCGCCCTGAGTTTCTACCTTCAGGCACCACTTTTCATGATGGCCGACTTTTTCCAGCAGCTCGGCAGCCATATAAGTATGCGCAACCCCGCTCACGCAGGCGGTCACGGCGACAATGTTGAAGTCCATAACATCCTCCTGGCGTTAACCGCCGATAGTGACGTGGTATCCCGCGGCTTCCGCCAGCGCTTGATAGGGGTGAATCTCTGCTTCTTCAGGCGCTTTAACGGCGGCAAGCGGCCAGGGTTTGCCCAGCAGGCGATATTTAGGCTCGCCATATTGATGAAACGGGAGCAGGTGGATCTCCGTCAGTGCGAATGGCGCAAGGAACGTTAGAATCTGCCGAAAGTTGTCTGCGTTCATGGTATAGCCCGGTATCAGCGGCACGCGTGGGATCAGGTGAATTTTCCTCGCAGCCAGCCGGCTAAAATTATCCAGCACCCGCGGCTGGTTAATCCGTAGCAGCGAGCGCGCCTGCTCGGGGTCCATTATTTTGAAATCAAACAGCACCTCATCGCAGGCTTCGGCCAGCGGCAGGAAACGGTTGAAAGCGCAGTCGCCCGCGGTTTCAATGGCGGTGCGGATACCCCACTGACGCAGACGCTGCAGCAAGCGGGCGGCAAATTCGGCCTGCATTAATACTTCGCCGCCGGAGAGGGTGACGCCGCCGCCGGATGCGCGAAAGAACACCTCATCTTTCAGCACTTCTTGCAGCAGCTCCTCCATGCTTACATCGCGACCAATTTGTTCCCAGGCCCCGGACGGGCACTCGGCGACATCCTGCTGACAGCGCGCGCAATGCAGGCATTTGCTCTGCCGACGCAGGGTTTGAATCTTTGGCGAGATCGATTCCGGATTGGCGCACCACGGACAGGCGTGGGGGCAGCCTTTAAAGAAGACCACCGTGCGGATCCCCTGGCCATCGTTGAGCGAGTAGCGCTGGAGGTTAAAAATGCGCGCTTTGTCGACGCGCGTTTCGATGACCTCACAGCTGATGCGCGGTGCGGCGGATAATGTCATCCTGAATCTCCTTCGACAACTCGACAAAGAAGGCGCTATAGCCTGCGACGCGTACCACCAGCCCGGCAAAATCCTGCGGCCGCTGCTGTGCTTCGCGCAGGGTATCGGCGTTGACCACGTTAAACTGGATATGCTGCAGTTTCAGCTTGCTGAAGGCCTGTAAAAAGTCGGCTAACTTGTTCAGGCCGCTATCGCCGGCAAGCGTCGCGGGGGTGAATTTCACGTTCAGCAGCGTGCCGTTTGACAATAGATAGTTATCCAACTTGCTGACGGATTTCAGCACCGCCGTCGGGCCCTGCGAATCCTGGCCGACCATCGGCGAGAGACCGCCGTCGGCCAGTTGTTCTCCGGCCAGGCGTCCATCCGGCGTAGCGCCGACCACCGAGCCCAGCGGGACGTGCGCGGAGACGGTATAGGAGCCGGGGGTAAAATGACCGCCGCGCGGGTTCAGATACTGTTCTACCTCTTTGCAGTAAAATCGCAGCAGATCGGCGCTAATATTGTCGACTTCGTCGATGTCGTTGCCATATTTCTCATAACGGTTAATCAGCCGGGCGCGAATGTGCTCTCCTTGCGGGGTCTGGAAATTGGCCTTCAGTACCGCCATCAGCTCGGCAAAACTGAGACGCTGCTGGTCAAAGACCATCCCTTTCAGCGCATGTAGCGAATCGCTGAGGTTGGCGATGCCGATACCCTGGACGCCGGAGAAGTTATAGCGCGCGCCGCCCTCGGTGATGTCTTTGCCGTGCTGGACGCAATCCTCAATGAACGATGAGAGCAGGGGGACCGGCGCCCAGTCGCGATGGCCGATGTCGCAGATGTTACTCCCCTCGACCATTAGCTTGATGTAATAGCGGATTTTGTCGCGGATTTGGCTAATCAACCCCGGCCAGGTAACCTGCGGCTGGCGCTCGTTTTCCTGCAGCACGATCTCCATCACTTTCAACAGGTTGAACATGGCGATATCGTGCAGGCCGTAGGTGCGCCCCGGAATTGACAGCTCTACGCAGCCAACCACCGCATAGTCGCGGGCATCCTCCAGCGACACGCCACGGTTGAGGAAGGCGGGCACCACTACTTCATCGTTGAATACCTGCGGGATCCCGGTCCCCAGTCGAATGGTCTCAGCGGTTTTGCGCAAGAACGGGCGGTCGATGAGCTCGTTGACCCGCACGCCAAGATTCGGCTGCGGGAGCTGTACGTTCTGGTAAGCATCGAGAGAAAGAAATGACAGCACGTTCACCGCGCTGCGCCCGGTTTCCGTCAGCCCGCCGAGCAGGGCGGTATAGCCAGTAGGAAAACCGGCGAAATAACGTGCGCTACTGGAGGATCGCAGCAGGACGATATCGTTGCATTTCACCCACAGCGACTCCAGCCGTTCTTTGAGCAATGCCGGATCCTGGCCCTGATTCAGCGAGGTCTGGTAAAACGGCAGCATATACTGGTCAAAGCGACCAAGCGAAATTGAGCTGGCGTTGGATTCATACTGCAAAATAATGTTCATGTACCAGAACAGCTGACAGGCCTGAGCGAAATCCTGCGGCCGATGCTGCGCGTTGTGGCGGGAAATAGCGGCAATGGCCGCCAGTTCCTGCCGGCGCTGCGCGCTCTCGCAGTTGGTCGCCATCTCCTCGGCGAGCGAAGCATAGCGCAGAATATGGCGCTGCGAGGCCTCCAGCAGAATCAGCACCGCCTGGAAAAAAGAGTTATCCGGCTGCTGCGCGCAGTGAGATTTAAGCTCGGCGACCAGCGCGCCCAGGCCGTTGTTTAGCAGGCGCGGGTAGTCGATAATAATGTGGCCCTGGCCTTTGTCCGTCTGGTTTATGCTAAATATCTGCGTGCTAACGGCGGCTTTTACCTCTTCGGTCATCTGGCCGTTAATGAAATCTTTCATCGAGCGCTTTTCCCAGTAGGGGAACAGCGTTTCGCGGTAAATTTGTTTGTCCGCTTCGCTAATGGCAAAGCGATCCTGCGGGCGCTCAGGGAAAGCGTCCAGTTCGTTAAGCAGCCAGTAGGGATCCATCTCCGGCGAGATAATCCCCGCGCGCGGTTTTATGGTACGGTTGCCGGCGATCAGTTCATCCTCACGAATCGAAATCTCCACCTTATCAAGGATCCACGCCGTGGCTTTTGCTCGACGAATAATTACCGGCTCGCCCTCCGTCTGCCGATGACTGGCGGTATAGAGCAATGCGCGTTCAAGCGATATTTCGCGCGGCTGGGCGAACAGGCTGGCTTTCAGGCGTTGGGTACGATTCGTCATGATAAACTCCATGTTTTGGCTATGAGGCGCGGTTGCGCCCCATAGCGGGCTTTAAGCGCTTTGGGAAAGGTGGCTGTCTATTTTGTGCATAATGGCGTCGGCGCGTTTAACCGCATCGCTGATGTTGACGCGCACGATAGTTTTTCCGGCAAAGCGCTCTTCAAACTTGATGCCGATATCTTTGGTCAGAATGACCATATCGGCCGCGGCGATCTCTTCCGCCGTCAGTTCGTTTTCAATGCCGATAGATCCCTGGGTTTCCACTTTTACCTGCCAACCTTTGGCTTTGGCGGCGCTTTCCAGCGACTCGGCGGCCATGTAGGTGTGGGCGACGCCCGATGGGCAGGCGGTGACGGCGATAATCTGGGTCATAAGCTGTTCCTTCCAGTCTGTTAGTTAATTTCAAAATCAAGGTCTAATTCGTCGTTGGTTTTGGCGTCGGACGGTTTCTTTTTAGCCAATGCTTTCAGCACGATAACGCAGGCGGCGCTGACGCAGGCGCCGACCAGCAGCGCGGCGACAAAGCCCAGCTTGCCGTTGACGACCGGCAGCACGATAAGCCCGCCCCAGCCGGCGTAGCACTGCGCGCCGAGTAGCGCGGCGGTGACGCAGCCGCTGGCGGCGCCGATCATGTTGGCGGGAATCACGCGCAGCGGGTCGGCGGCGGCAAAGGGAATCGCGCCTTCCGTTACGCCGACGCAGCCCATCACCAGCGCGGCCTTGCCGGTTTCACGTTCTTCGGCGGTGAAGTATTTGCGCCCGACCAGCGTCGCCAGCCCCATCCCCAGCGGCGGTACCGCGATGCCGACCGCGGCGATAGCTACCACGCTGTAGACCCCCTGCGAGACGCAGATCAACATGAAGGCGTAGGCGACCTTGTTGACCGGGCCGCCCATATCAAAGGCCAGCATCAGGCCCATAATCACCGCCAGCGCCACGATGCTGCCTTCGCGCATGCCCTGTAACCAGTTGGTGAGACTCGCGGTCAGCGCGCCGACCGGTTCTCCGAGCCCCCACATCATGATCCCGGCGGTAATAAAGGTGCCGATGATAGGAATAATGAAAATCGGCATCACCGAACGCAGAACTTTATGTACCGGTATTTTTTTCAGGTAATAGACCACCAGACCGCCGATCATTCCGGCGATCAGCGCGCCGAAGAAGCCGGCGCCGAAGCTGTTGCCGACCCACGCGCCAATGGCGCATGGGGCCAGCGCGGCGCGATCGGCAATGGAATAGCCGATGTACGCGGCGAGAAACGGCACCATCAGCGTTAGCCCGGCCACGCCGATATCAAAGAGTTTCTTCAGATTGGGGTCGGTAGCGGCATCGGGAACCGCGCCTTTGCCGTATAACATGACGGAAACCGCCAGCAGGATCCCGCCGGAAACGACGAAGGGGATCATGTGCGAGACCCCGGTCATCAGATGCTGGCGGGTATTTTTTAGTATTTGCACCAGTTCGTTCATTGCTTGCTCCTGAGCGCCGCGTGGCCCGTGACAGTATTGATGCCTCAACATTAGAAAAAGGGCAG
>CABUCP010000165.1 GCA_902490055.1 uncultured Klebsiella sp.
AACCACCATCATCACCATCATCCTGACTAGTCTTTCAGGCGATGTGTGCTGGAAGACGTTTAGATCTTCCAGTGGTGCATGAACGCAAAGAGAGCCCCCGGAAGATTCACTTCCGGGGGCTTTTTTTTGGACCGAATTCGGACAGATTCAGACAGGTATTCAGAGGAAAACAACAATGTTAGACAACACCCGTTTACGCATAGCTATTCAGAAATCAGGCCGTTTAAGTGAAGATTCACGCGAATTGCTGGGCCGCTGCGGCATTAAAGTCAACCTGCACACCCAGCGCCTGATCGCTCTCGCGGAAAACATGCCTATCGATATTCTGCGCGTTCGCGATGACGATATTCCGGGGCTGGTGATGGACGGCGTTGTCGACCTCGGCATTATTGGCGAAAACGTGCTCGAAGAAGAGCTACTGAGCCGCCGCGCGCAGGGCGAAGATCCGCGCTATTTCACTCTGCGTCGCCTGGACTTCGGCGGCTGCCGCCTGTCGCTGGCCACGGCGGTTGACGAAAACTGGAACGGCCCGGCCGCGCTGGACGGTAAACGCATCGCCACTTCTTACCCGCACCTGCTGAAGCGCTACCTCGACCAGAAAGGAATTTCCTTTAAATCCTGTCTGCTTAACGGTTCCGTTGAAGTCGCACCGCGCGCAGGTCTGGCAGACGCCATCTGCGACCTGGTTTCTACCGGCGCGACCCTTGAGGCTAACGGCCTGCGCGAAGTGGAAGTCATTTATCGCTCCAAAGCTTGCCTTATCCAGCGCGACGGCGAGATGGACGAAGCAAAACAGCAGTTGATCGACCGCCTGCTGACCCGCATTCAGGGCGTGATCCAGGCCCGCGAATCAAAATACATCATGATGCATGCGCCGACCGAACGCCTGGAAGAAGTTGTCGCGTTGCTGCCGGGCGCCGAAAGGCCAACTATTCTGCCGCTGGCAGGCGACAAACAGCGTGTGGCCATGCATATGGTCAGCAGCGAAACCCTGTTCTGGGAAACCATGGAAAAACTGAAAGCGCTGGGCGCCAGCTCTATTCTGGTGCTGCCGATAGAGAAGATGATGGAGTAATCCAGCGGTTCGGATACGGGACAAACAGGGGAAATGACCATGAGCTTCAACACAATTATCGACTGGAACCGCTGCAGCGCCGCGCAACAGCAACAACTATTAATGCGCCCGGCGATCTCAGCCTCCGCCAGCATCAGTAAAACGGTGGCGGAGATCCTCAGCAACGTGAAAGACAATGGCGATGCCGCATTACGCGAGTACAGCGCTAAATTTGATAAAACCACCGTAACGGCGCTGAAAGTGACCGAAGAGGAGATTGCCGCCGCCGGCGCCCGCCTCAGCGACGAGCTCAAACAAGCAATGGCGGTAGCGGTCAATAATATTGAGACCTTCCACAATGCGCAGCAGCTGCCGGCCGTCGATGTTGAAACCCAGCCCGGCGTACGCTGTCAGCAGCTCACTCGCCCTATCGCCTCCGTCGGCTTATATATCCCGGGCGGCTCGGCGCCGCTGTTTTCCACGGTGTTGATGTTGGCGACGCCGGCGCGCATTGCCGGCTGCCAGGAAGTGGTGCTGTGCTCGCCGCCGCCGATCGCCGATGAAATTCTCTACGCGGCGCAGCTGTGCGGCGTACGCAATGTCTTTAACGTCGGTGGCGCGCAGGCCATCGCTGCCATGGCCTTCGGCACCGAATCGGTGGCAAAAGTCGCCAAGATTTTTGGCCCGGGCAATGCCTTCGTCACCGAAGCCAAGCGCCAGGTCAGCCAGCGCCTTGATGGCGCGGCCATCGACATGCCTGCTGGCCCATCGGAAGTTCTGGTGATCGCCGACAGCGGCGCGACGCCGGATTTTGTTGCCTCCGATCTACTCTCCCAGGCGGAACACGGCCCGGACTCACAGGTTATCCTGCTGACGCCTGACGGCGAAATGGCAACCCGCGTCGCCGAGGCGGTTGAACGGCAGTTAGCCGCCCTGCCGCGCGCCGAAACCGCGCGTGAAGCGCTGTCCGCCAGCCGCATCATCGTCGCCCGCGATCTCGCCCAGTGTGTTGCGATCTCTAACCAGTACGGACCGGAGCACCTGATTATCCAGGCCCGCAACGCTCGCGAACTGGTTGACGGCATCACCAGCGCCGGTTCGGTGTTTCTTGGCGACTGGTCGCCGGAATCCGCTGGCGATTACGCCTCCGGCACCAACCACGTGCTGCCAACCTACGGCTACACCGCAACCTGTTCGAGCTTGGGTCTGGCGGATTTCCAGAAGCGCATGACCGTGCAAGAGCTGTCGCGCGAAGGCTTCGCCGCCCTCGCCCCGACTATCGAGATCCTGGCCGCAGCCGAACTGCTGGCCGCCCACAAAAACGCCGTGACGCTGCGCGTGGCAGCCCTTAAGGAGAAAGCATGAGCATCGAAGATTTAGCCCGCGCCAATATTCGCGCGCTGACGCCGTATCAGTCCGCTCGCCGTCTCGGCGGTAAAGGCGACGTGTGGCTGAACGCCAACGAATTCCCGACCGCCGTGGAATTCCAACTGACCGAGCAGACGCTAAACCGCTACCCGGAGCCGCAGCCAAAAGCGGTGATCGACAACTACGCGCAGTATGCCGGCGTTAAGCCAGAACAGGTGCTGGTCAGCCGCGGCGCTGATGAAGGTATCGAACTGCTCATTCGCGCATTTTGCGAACCGGGCCAGGACGCCGTCCTCTATTGCCCGCCGACTTACGGCATGTACAGCGTCAGCGCCGAAACCATCGGCGTAGAGTGCCGCACGGTACCGACGCTCGTCGACTGGCAGCTCGACCTGCCGGCTATCGAGGCGAACCTCGATGGTGTCAAAGTGCTGTTTGTTTGCAGCCCAAACAACCCGACCGGGCAGATTATCAATCAACAAGATCTGCGCGCGCTGCTGGAAATGACCCGCGGCAAGGCGATTGTCGTTGCCGATGAAGCCTATATCGAATTTTGCCCACAGGCGACGCTGGCCGGGTGGCTCAGCGACTATCCACATTTAGTTATCCTGCGCACCCTATCGAAGGCCTTTGCGCTGGCCGGCCTGCGCTGCGGCTTTACGCTGGCGAACGCTGAGCTCATTAATGTACTGCTGAAGGTCATCGCCCCTTACCCTCTGTCGACGCCGGTGGCGGATATCGCCGCTCAGGCGCTATCGGCGCCGGGTATTCGCGCGATGCAACAGCGCGTTGCGCAGATCCTCGATGAACGCGCCTACCTGGTCAAAGCGCTACGCGGCATCGCCTGCGTCGAACAGGTGTTCGATTCCGAGACCAACTATCTGCTGGCACGGATAACCGCCTCCAGCTCGGTGTTTAAATCTTTGTGGGATCAGGGCATTATCTTACGTGACCAAAATAAACAACCTTCATTAAGCGGCTGTTTGCGTATCACTATCGGTACCCGTGCAGAGAGCCAGCGCGTGATTGACGCTTTGACTGCGGAGAATGTATGACCCAGAAGTTTCTCTTTATTGACCGTGACGGTACGCTAATTTCCGAACCGCCGGTTGATTTTCAGGTAGACCGTTTTGAAAAACTGGCCTTCGAGCCGCAGGTGATCCCGGCGCTGCTCAAGCTGCAGCAGGAAGGCTACAAGCTGGTGATGATCACCAATCAGGACGGGCTTGGTACCGCTAGCCTGCCGCAGAACGAATTCGACGGCCCGCATAACCTGATGATGCAGATCTTCTCCTCGCAGGGCGTTAACTTTGAGGAAGTCCTGATCTGCCCACACTTACCGGCTGATAACTGCAACTGCCGCAAGCCGAAGACCCAGCTGGTATTACCATGGCTGGAAGATGGCGTGATGGATAAGGCCCACAGCTACGTCATCGGCGACCGCGCAACCGATATCGAACTGGCGGATAACATGGGTATCATCGGCCTGCGCTACGACAGCGAAACGCTGAACTGGCCGACCATCTGCGAGCAACTGACCCGCCGAGACCGCTATGCCCACGTCGAGCGTATCACCAAAGAGACTCAGGTCGACGTAAAGGTCTGGTTGGATCGCGAAGGCGGCAGCAAAATCCACACCGGCGTCGGCTTCTTCGATCACATGCTCGACCAGATTGCGACCCACGGCGGCTTCCGCCTGGAAATTAACGTCGGCGGCGATCTTTACATCGACGATCACCACACCGTGGAAGATACCGGCCTGGCATTAGGCGAAGCGCTGAAGCTGGCGCTGGGCGATAAACGCGGTATTAACCGCTTCGGCTTCGTGCTGCCAATGGATGAGTGCCTGGCGCGCTGCGCGCTGGATATTTCCGGCCGCCCGCACCTTGAATATAAAGCCGACTTCACCTACCAGCGCGTGGGCGACCTGAGCACCGAAATGGTAGAACACTTCTTCCGCTCGCTCTCCTATACCATGGCGGTAACGCTGCATCTGAGAACCAAGGGCAAGAACGACCACCACCGCGTGGAAAGCCTGTTCAAAGCCTTTGGTCGCACGCTGCGCCAGGCCATCCGGGTACAGGGCGACGCGCTGCCATCCTCAAAAGGGGTACTGTGATGAACGTGGTGATCCTTGATACCGGGTGCGCCAACCTCAATTCGGTGAAATCCGCGGTCAGCCGCCACGGCTATGAGCCGGTGGTCAGCCGCGAGCCGGATGTAGTCCTGCGCGCCGATAAACTGTTCCTACCCGGCGTAGGTACCGCACAGGCGGCGATGGATCAGCTGCGCGAACGCGAACTCATCGAGCTGATTAAAGCCTGCACCCAGCCGGTGCTGGGGATCTGCCTCGGGATGCAGTTGCTCGGCAAACGTAGCGAAGAGACAAACGGCGTCGAACTGCTGGGCATTATTGATGAAGAAGTGCCGAAGATGACCGACTACGGGCTGCCGCTGCCGCATATGGGCTGGAACCGGGTCTATGCCAAGGCCGGCGATCGTCTGTTCCGCGGTATCGAAGAAGGCGCCTATTTCTATTTCGTTCATAGCTACGCCATGCCGGTTAACCCGTACACCATTGCCCAGTGCAACTATGGCGAAGCCTTCACCGCAGCGGTACAGAAAGATAATTTCTTTGGCGTACAGTTCCACCCGGAACGCTCCGGTAGCGCCGGTGCGCAGCTGCTGAAAAATTTCCTGGAGATGTAATGATCATTCCAGCTTTAGATTTAATTGACGGTACCGTGGTGCGCCTGCATCAAGGTGATTACGGCCAGCAGCGCGACTATGGCAACGATCCGCTGCCGCGTCTGCAATCCTATGCCGCCCAGGGCGCGGAAGTACTGCACCTGGTCGACCTGACCGGGGCCAAAGATCCGGCCAAACGCCAAATCCCCCTGCTGAAAACGCTGGTTGCCGGCGTTAACGTCCCGGTACAGGTCGGCGGCGGCGTACGTACGGAAGAAGATGTTGCTGCTTTAATTGAGGCGGGCGTTGCGCGCGTCGTGGTCGGCTCTACCGCCGTCAAATCGCCGGAGGTCGTCAAAGCCTGGTTTAAACGCTTTGGCCCCGAGCATCTGGTGCTGGCGCTGGACGTACGCATCGATTCTGACGGTAATAAACAGGTGGCGGTCAGCGGCTGGCAGGAAAACTCCGGCGTGACTCTGGAAGAACTGGTCGAAAGCTATCTGCCGGTCGGCCTGCAACACGTGCTATGCACCGACATTTCGCGCGATGGCACTCTCGCAGGTTCAAACGTCTCGTTATATGAAGAAGTCTGCGCCCGCTATCCGCAGGTAGCATTCCAGTCTTCCGGCGGTATCGGCGATCTCAACGATATCGCCGCCCTACGCGGCACCGGCGTTCGCGGCGTGATTGTCGGGCGCGCGCTGCTGGAAGGTAAATTCAACGTAACGGAGGCCATCCAATGCTGGCAAAACGGATAATCCCCTGCCTTGACGTTCGCGACGGCCAGGTAGTGAAAGGCGTGCAGTTCCGCAACCACGAAATTATCGGCGATATTGTGCCACTGGCGAAACGCTATGCCGATGAAGGCGCGGATGAGCTGGTATTCTATGATATCACCGCCTCCAGCGACGGCCGCGTCGTCGATAAAAGTTGGGTATCACGCGTCGCAGAAGTGATTGATATTCCATTCTGTGTTGCAGGTGGGATTAAATCACTCGACGACGCCGCGCAGATCCTCTCCTTCGGCGCCGATAAAATTTCTATTAATTCGCCTGCGCTGGCAGATCCGACGCTGATTACCCGCCTCGCCGATCGCTTTGGCGTGCAGTGCATTGTGGTAGGGATTGATACCTGGTTTGATGAACAGAGCGGTAAATATCACGTTAACCAATACACCGGCGATGAAAGCCGTACTCGTGTAACGCAGTGGGAAACGCTGGACTGGGTGCAGGAAGTACAAAAACGTGGCGCGGGAGAAATCGTCCTCAACATGATGAACCAGGACGGAGTGCGCAACGGCTACGATTTAGCACAGTTGCGGAAAGTGCGTGAAGTTTGCCGCGTGCCGCTGATCGCTTCCGGCGGCGCCGGTACCATGGAACACTTCCTTGAGGCATTCCGCGACGCCAACGTCGACGGCGCCCTCGCCGCTTCCGTATTCCACAAACAGATTATTAATATTGGCGAATTAAAGACGTACCTGGCGGCCCAGGGCGTGGAGATCAGGGTATGTTGAGTGAACAGCTGGATTGGCAAAAAACCGACGGCATGATGCCGGCGATCGTACAGCACGCGGAATCGGGTGAAGTGTTGATGCTGGGATATATGAATGAGGAAGCGCTGGCGAAAACGCAAGAAAGCGGCAAAGTGACCTTCTACTCGCGCACCAAACAGCGCCTGTGGACCAAGGGTGAAACCTCAGGCAACTTTCTTAATGTGGTTAGCATCACCCCAGATTGCGATAACGATACCTTGTTAGTGTTGGTCAACCCGATAGGCCCGACCTGCCACAAAGGGACTTCAAGCTGCTTTGGGGAAACCGGCCATCAGTGGCTGTTCCTCTATCAACTGGAGCAACTACTGGCCGAGCGCAAACATGCCGACCCGGAGAGCTCTTATACCGCGAAACTGTATGCCAGCGGTACCAAGCGTATTGCGCAGAAAGTGGGGGAAGAAGGCGTGGAGACCGCACTGGCCGCGACGGTAAATGATAAGTTTGAACTGAAGAATGAAGCGTCGGACCTGAT
>CABUCP010000166.1 GCA_902490055.1 uncultured Klebsiella sp.
CGGAAATCCGAACCGTACGCTGGCGATGATTTTTGAAACTTACCAGCCTGGGACCACAACCGGGGAGAGAATTAAGCATCAGGGTGAGGAGATAGGCACCATACTGGAAGGTGAAGTCGTGCTGACCATTAACGGTCAGTCGTACCACCTGGTGGCTGGACAAAGCTATGCCATTAATACCGGCATTCCGCACAGCTTCAGCAACACCTCGGCAGGTATCTGCCGCATTATCAGTGCCCACACCCCCACCACGTTCTGATTTCTTAGCCTGAGCAGGTTTCAGGCTTTCTTCAGGCCTGTCGCGGCGGATTATCTATTTCCGCCGCGGCGAAGAACTCGCAGCAATAATACCTGCGCAGCGCGGAAATCTTATTTCCTGCCGGCCCTCAGATAATTAACGCCAGTGAATGGCGAAGAGACGGTTTTTTTACTCCGGGGATGCCCTGCACCCTGAAAACGCCGAACCCTATATTTTGCCGATGAAGTTTTTAAGGAGTCATGATGAATTTTCAGCACCTGGCTTACTGGCAGGAAAAAGCGAAAAACCTGGCCATTGAAACGCGCCTATTTATTAACGGCGAATATTGCGCCGCGGCCGATAATACCACCTTTGAGACTATCGACCCTGCCGCGCAGCAAACGCTGGCGCAGGTCGCCCGCGGCAAAAAGGCCGACGTTGAGCTGGCGGTACAAGCCGCGCGTCAGGTTTTTGATAACGGCGACTGGTCGCAGGCCTCCCCGGCCCGGCGTAAAGCGGTCCTAACTCGATTTGCCGACCTGATGGAAGCCCATTGCGAAGAGCTGGCGCTATTGGAAACGCTCGATACCGGCAAACCAATTCGCCACAGCCTGCGCGACGATATTCCCGGCGCCGCCCGCGCCATCCGCTGGTACGCCGAAGCGCTGGATAAAGTGTATGGCGAAGTCGCGCCGACCGGCAGCAACGAACTGGCAATGATCGTGCGCGAACCGATTGGCGTGATTGCCGCGGTGGTGCCATGGAACTTCCCGCTGCTGCTGGCCTGCTGGAAGCTCGGCCCGGCGCTGGCAGCCGGCAACAGCGTGGTCCTTAAGCCATCGGAAAAATCACCGCTCAGCGCCCTGCGCCTGGCAGGGCTTGCGAAAGAAGCCGGCCTGCCGGACGGCGTGTTGAACGTGGTCAGCGGCTTTGGCCACGAGGCCGGGCAGGCGCTGGCCCTGCATCCTGACGTCGAGGTGATTACCTTTACCGGCTCCACCCGAACCGGCAAGCAGCTGCTGAAAGACGCCGGCGACAGCAACATGAAGCGCGTATGGCTGGAAGCGGGCGGCAAAAGCGCCAACATCGTCTTCGCCGACTGCCCGGATCTGCAAAAAGCGGTCAATACCACCGCCGGCGGCATCTTCTATAACCAGGGCCAGGTCTGCATCGCCGGTACCCGTCTGCTGCTGGAAGAGAGCATCGCCGATGAGTTCCTCGCGCTACTGAAAGCGCAGGCGCAACACTGGCAGCCGGGCAACCCGCTGGATCCCAATACCACCATGGGGATGTTAATTGATAACGCCCACGCCGACAGCGTGCACAGTTTTATCCGCGGCGGCGAAGGCAAAAGCAAACTGTTCCTCGACGGGCGGAAAAATCCGTGGCCCGCCGCCGTCGGCCCGACCATTTTCGTCGATGTCGACCCGGCGTCGACCCTCAGTCGCGAAGAGATCTTCGGCCCGGTGCTGGTGGTCACGCGTTTCAAAACGGAAGAAGAGGCGCTGCGGCTGGCCAACGACAGCAACTACGGCCTCGGCGCCGCGGTGTGGACCCGCGATCTTTCCCGCGCGCACCGCATGAGCCGCCGCCTGAAAGCGGGTTCCGTCTTCGTCAACAACTATAACGATGGTGATATGACCGTCCCGTTCGGCGGCTACAAGCAGAGCGGCAACGGGCGCGATAAGTCGCTGCACGCGCTGGAAAAATTCACCGAACTGAAAACTATCTGGATTGCTCTGGAGTCTTAATCATGACTGAACATACCACTAGCTACTACGCCGCCAGCGCCAACAAGTATGAACCGTTTCCGACGCTGGAGGAATCCATCAGCTGCGACGTCTGCGTTGTCGGCGGCGGCTACACCGGTCTCTCTTCGGCCCTGCATCTGGCCGAAATGGGCTACGACGTGGTGCTGCTGGAAGGCGCGCGTATCGGCTTCGGCGCCAGCGGCCGCAACGGCGGGCAGTTAGTTAACTCCTATAGCCGCGATATCGACGTGATTGAGAAAAGCTATGGCCCGGATGCGGCCAAAATGCTCGGCAGCATGATGTTCGAAGGCGGCGAGATTATCCGCGAACGTATCCAGCGCTATCAAATCCAGTGCGACTATCGCCCGGGCGGCCTGTTTGTGGCCATGAACCATAAGCAAATGGAAACGCTGGAAGAGCAGAAAGCCAACTGGGAACGCTATGGCAATACCCAACTGGAACTGCTGGACAGCCACGCCATACGGCGCGAAGTGGACAGCGATCGCTATGTCGGCGCCCTGCTCGACCATAGCGGCGGCCATATTCACCCGCTGAATCTCGCCATCGGCGAAGCGGACGCCATTCGCCTGAACGGTGGCCGGGTCTACGAACAGTCGCCGGTCACCCGCATTCAACACACCAGCCCGGCGGTGGTTAGCACCGCTCGCGGCCAGGTGACCGCCCGCTACGTCATCGTCGCCGGCAACGCCTATCTCGGCGATAAAGTGGAGCCGGAGCTGGCGAAACGCAGTATGCCGTGCGGCACTCAGGTGGTGACCACCGCTCCGCTGGGAGAAGAGTTAGCCCGCTCTCTGATCCCGAAAAACTACTGTGTTGAAGATTGTAACTACCTGCTGGACTACTATCGCATTACCGGCGACAACCGCCTGCTGTACGGCGGCGGCGTGGTCTACGGCGCCCGTGACCCGGACGACGTTGAGCGTCTGATTATGCCGAAGCTGCTGAAAACCTTCCCGCAGCTGCAGGGGGTGAAAATTGACTACCGCTGGACCGGCAACTTCCTGCTGACCCTGTCGCGTATGCCGCAGTTTGGTCGTCTCGACAACAATATTTACTACATGCAGGGCTACAGCGGCCACGGCGTGACCTGTACCCATCTGGCCGGGCGCCTGATATCGGAACTGCTGCGCGGCGATGCCGAGCGCTTCGATGCCTTCGCCAAACTGCCGCACTACCCGTTCCCGGGCGGGCGCAGCCTGCGTATTCCGTTTACCGCCATGGGCGCCGCCTACTACAGCCTGCGCGACCGCCTTGGGGTCTGATTCACGTTCGGTCCAGTGATTAACTTTTGCTAAAGGGTGTCTAACATGAGCAACAATGAATTCCATCAGCGTCGTCTTACCGCTACCCCGCGCGGCGTGGGCGTCATGTGCAACTTCTTTGCCCAGAGCGCGCAAAACGCCACGTTGACCGATGTCGAAGGCAATGAATATATCGATTTCGCCGCCGGCATCGCGGTGCTGAATACCGGCCACCGTCATCCGCAGATGGTCGCCGCGGTTGAACAGCAGCTGCAGCAATTTACCCATACCGCCTATCAGATCGTGCCTTATGAAAGCTATGTGTCGCTGGCGGAGAAGCTCAACGAACTGGCGCCGGTACAGGGTCCGGCAAAAACGGCCTTCTTCTCTACCGGCGCGGAAGCGGTTGAAAACGCGGTGAAAATCGCCCGTGCCCATACCGGACGCCCCGGCGTCATCGCCTTTGGCGGCGGCTTCCATGGCCGTACCTATATGACGATGGCACTCACCGGTAAGGTCGCGCCGTACAAGCTGGGGTTCGGGCCGTTCCCCGGCTCGGTATACCACGTGCCGTACCCATCAGCGCTGCACGGTATCAGCACCGAAGATTCGATTACCGCCATTGAACGCCTGTTCAAAGCCGATATCGAAGCCAAACAGGTGGCGGCGATTATCTTCGAACCGGTTCAGGGTGAAGGCGGCTTTGTCGTTGCGCCGAAGGAACTGGTTGCCGCCGTGCGCCGCATCTGTGACCAACACGGCATTGTGATGATCGCCGATGAAGTGCAGAGCGGCTTTGCCCGTACCGGCAAGCTATTCGCGATGGATCACTACGCCGATAAGCCGGACCTGATGACCATGGCCAAAAGTCTCGCGGGCGGCATGCCGCTTTCCGGCGTTGTCGGCAACGCGCAGATTATGGATGCCCCGGCCCCGGGCGGCTTAGGCGGTACCTACGCCGGTAACCCGCTGGCGGTAGCGGCCGCGCATGCGGTGCTGGATATCATTGATAACGAAGCGCTGTGCGAGCGCGCGCAGTTCCTCGGCGAGCGCCTGCTGGCGACGCTACAGGAAGTTAAGGGCTGGTGTCCGGCGCTGGTGGAAGCGCGCGGCGTGGGATCGATGATCGCCGCCGAGTTCTTCGATCCGGCGACCGGCGAACCGTCGGCGGCTATCGCGCAGAAAATCCAGCAACAGGCGCTGGAGCAAGGGCTGCTGCTGCTGACCTGCGGCCAGTACGGTAACGTCATCCGCTTCCTGTACCCACTGACCATCCCGGATGCCCAGTTCTCCCGCGCGCTGACAATTCTACAGAACGTCACCCGGCTGTAATGCCCTCCGCCGACGGCCCCGGCCGTCGGCTATTTTACCTCGCTGCTGACGATACACTGCTGAGGATAATGCTGCTGAAAATAGTGGCGCAGAAACTCAACGGTGGTACGGATTTTAGCGGAGGTCGCCAGCCGCGACACGTAGACCGCCCAGACGTTGGCGGGCTGAAAGTAATCCGGCAGCACGTGCGCCAGATGACCGCTGGCGATATTTTCACTGACGTCCCACCACGAGCGTAACGCGATCCCCTGCCCGTCAAGACACCATTGATGCACGATCTCGCCATGATTAGATGACAGCGGCCCGGTGACTTTGATCGCGTGCTGACCCTCTTTACTGTGCAACTGCCAGACGCCGAATGGATGGTCGCGCTCTTTAATCACCAGGCACGGCAGGGTCGCCAGATCGCTAAGCTGTTTCGGCGGCGAGTGACGGGCAAGAAACTCCGGCGAAGCGCAAAGAATGCGGTGATTGGTCGCCAGCTTGCGGGCAATCAGGTTCGGCGCGATATCGTCGCCGACGCGAATATCGAGATCCACGCCTTCGTTAACCAAATCCACCAGCCGGTCCTGAACGTCAAAGCGCAGCTCCAGCTGCGGATATTGGCGAGCCAGCGCCGACAGCGCGGGGGCGACCACCCGACGGCCGAAACCAAAGCTGCTGATAATACGCAGCGTTCCCTGCGGCACCTGCCGTACGTCGGAGAGCTCATCCATCATCTCATCGACATCCTGCAGAATACGCTGCGCCCATTCGTAAATCCGCTCGCCCTCTTCGGTGATCGTGACCCGACGGGTGGTACGGTGCAGCAACATCACATGCAGAGTTTGTTCCAGCAGCGAGACCCGCTTGCTGACGAAAGCCGGCGACACGCCAAGCTCTTCGGCGGCGGCGGCAAAACCGGCCCGGCGAGCGACCAGCATGAACACGCGTAAATCGTTTAGCAGCGGCAGATTATTCATGATCTGTGTTTTATGTTTCACCAGTTAGCGTGATTAATTATGAACCAGTCAATTATAGGATAGGCGGGTGGTCAAACATCATCGCTAAAAAGTGAGAACCGGTATGAAAAAAACCTGTCGTATTGCCGCCATCCCCGGTGACGGAATTGGTAAAGAAGTTCTGCCTGAAGGTATTCGCGTGCTACAAGCCGCCGCGCAGCGTTGGGATCTGTCGCTGAGCTTCGAGCAGATGGAGTGGGCAAGCTGCGAATATTACGCCCATCACGGCAAGATGATGCCGGACGACTGGCGCCAGCAGTTACAGGGCTTCGATGCTATCTATTTCGGCGCCGTCGGCTGGCCGGATACCGTCCCGGATCACATTTCGCTGTGGGGCTCGCTGCTGAAGTTCCGCCGTGAGTTCGATCAGTACGTCAACCTGCGCCCGGTGCGCCTGTTCCCCGGTGTCCCCTGTCCGCTGGCGGGTAAAAAGGCCGGCGATATCGATTTTTACGTGGTGCGTGAAAATACCGAAGGCGAGTATTCCGCCCTCGGCGGGCGCGCCAACGAAGGCACCGAACATGAAGTGGTAATTCAGGAGTCGGTCTTCACCCGCCGCGGCGTCGACCGGATCCTGCGTTACGCTTTTGAGCTGGCGCAAAGCCGCCCGCGCAAAACGCTGACCTCCGCCACCAAATCCAACGGTCTGGCGATCAGCATGCCCTACTGGGATGAGCGTGTGGAAGAGATGGCGAAAAACTATCCGGAGATCCGCTGGGACAAACAGCATATCGACATTCTCTGCGCCCGCTTCGTGCTGCAGCCGGAACGTTTTGATGTGGTGGTCGGTTCGAACCTGTTCGGCGATATACTCTCCGATCTTGGCCCGGCCTGTACCGGAACCATCGGCATTGCGCCGTCGGCTAACCTGAACCCCGAGCGGACGTTCCCGTCGCTGTTCGAGCCGGTTCATGGTTCGGCGCCGGATATCTACGGTAAAAATATCGCCAACCCGATCGCCACCGTCTGGGCCGGTGCCATGATGCTCGATTTTCTCGGTAACGGCGATGAGCGCTATCACGCCGCGCACAACGGCATTCTGGCGGCGATTGAGCAGGTGATCGCCAGCGGGCCGAAGACCCCGGATATGAAAGGCAACGCCTCAACCCAGCAGGTCAGCGACGCTATCTGCAAGGTCATTTTGGGTTAAGCGTCCGGCCCGCGCTACGCTTCTGCCGGTGTTAGCGGCCATAGATACAGACCGTAGGCCGGATAAGGCGCAGCCGCCATCCGGCGTAAAGCGGCTCCTGAACCGCGGATATTGCCCGGCGGCGCTGCGCTTGCGCGGGCCTACGGACCGGGTCCGTTGGCAACTGTTTTGGTCCGGGAAAACATCTGTTTTGTGTTAATTCAGAGTACATTTCGGCGATTTTGAGGCCACCAACACTGGCAGTTTCAGTAGCCACGGGTACAAGGTAGAGGCCCTAAGCTCACAATGGCACGAACCGTAGGCCGGATAAGGCGCAGCCGCCATCCGGCGTAAAGCGGCTCTTTACCCGCGGATATTGCCCGGCGGCGCTACGCTTGCGCGGGCCTACAGATCA